>JBBSKK010000313.1:0-4887 GCA_038256395.1 Cytophagales bacterium
GCGAACTGTACCGCAACGACCCGTACGCTCAGCAATTGACCAACTCGATTGGCAATGGCATTATTTATGACCAAAACGCATTCGACTGGCAAGGAGATTCTTACGCAACCCCGGCCTGGAACGAATTGGTGATTTACGAAATACACCTGGGTACTTTCAACAAAAATGGCCCTTACCATTCTGGAAATTTTTACACGGCCATCGAACGCCTGCCGTACCTGCGTGACCTAGGCATCAACGCCATCGAACTGATGCCCGTCTTCGAGTTTCCCGGTGACACCTCCTGGGGCTATAACCCGGCGTCCCCGTTCGCTATTGAGGCGGATTACGGCGGGCCGGATGGTTTTAAGAATTTCGTGAAAGCTGCCCACGAACACGGCATCGCCGTGATTTTGGATGTGGTCTATAACCATTTCGGCCCACACGATATGGACCTGTGGCAGTTCGACGGCTGGCACGAAAACGATGGCGGGGGCATTTACTTCTACAACGACTGGCGCTCCGAAACGCCCTGGGGCAACACCCGCCCCGATTTCGGGCGCCAAGAAGTACGGCGCTATATCCGCGATAATGCCCTCATGTGGCTGGAAGACTACCGGGTGGACGGACTGCGCATGGACATGGTACCCTACATTCGCAACGTGAAGGCCAACGGCAATCCCGGCGACGACATTCCCGAAGGTAAAACACTCATTCGATGGATTCACTCAGAAATCAAGGAAAGGTACCCCTACAAGATTACGATCGCCGAGGACATGCACAGCCTGGACTCAATTACCAACGAGTTGGAAAACGGTGGCTGGGGCTACGGGGCGCAATGGGACGCGCAGTTTGTGCATCCGGTCAGGAAGGCTCTCATCACGCAGGACGACGCCCACCGGAGCATGGCGGCGGTGGCCAGGGCAATCACCCACCGTTATAATTCGGATTCCTTTGAACGAATCGTTTATACCGAGTCGCACGACGAGGTTTCCAATGGACAGGCTCGCGTGGCCGAAGAGATCGCCCATTCGGACGTGGATAATTTTTATTCCAAAAAGCGGGCTGCCCTGGGCGTAGTGCTGGCACTTACCGTTCCGGGAATTCCCATGCTTTTTCAGGGGCAACCAATGTTGGAAGATAAGTGGTTTTCGGATACCGACTCGCTGGACTGGTCGCGGCTCGAAAGGTTTCAGGGTTACGTGGATTTGCACCGCGACTTGATCCAACTACGGCGCAATTTTACCGACGAAACCAGAGGCCTGAGCGGCCAGAACGTGGAGTTGCTGCGGGTGGACGAGGACAAGAAAATAATCGTTTTTCATCGCTGGAAATTGGGTGGCTCGCGCGATAGCGTGGTAGTTGCCATTAATTTTTCGGCCACCACGCACGACGATTACGGCGTGGGCTTTCCGGCGGCGGGGGAGTGGATTCCCCGCTTCAATAGCGACTGGAAAGGGTACGACGAGGAGTTTTCGGACAAAACGGTCGTGGCGGTTTCCACCCAGCAAGGGAAGTACGATGGCAAGCCGCAGTTTGTCCAATTGGGGTTGGCTCCTTACTCGGCCATTATTTATTCCCAAAACTAGCCTGGATTGCAAAAAAATGCCGGGTTCGCAATCTGCGAATCCGGCATTTTTTACAATCCCTGGAAATCAAAATCAATTGTTCAAATCAGCCTTGATCTTTTCCATCTTGCGATTCACGTCGTTCTTAAACTCTTCCCAGTTGGCTTCGGTACGGTCGCCAAGTTCGTCCAGGGAGGCTTTCAGGTCCTGGCGTTCTTCTTCCCACTCCGCCTTGCGCTTCTGCCAGCGTACCTTTTCATTGGCGGTGGCCTGCTTGATTTCGGCGTCGGCTTCTTCGATCTTGCGATCGAGCTTGTCCACGCCATCGTTGATTTCTTCCCGCAGGTCGTTGCGGTCGTTTTCCCAGTTATCGGTGGCGTCTTCTATGTCATCCCCCGCGTTTTCGATCGTATTCTCGGCGCTGTTTTGGGTTTGGTCGCTGCAGGAAGTGAAAGTAAGCATCGTTCCCATCAGCAAGGCGGATACCATTAGTGTTACTTTTTTCATTTTTTGTAATGTTAGTTGAAATGATTTTAGCGCGAAGTCAGGGTCAACTTCCGCGTTGACTACTTAATCTAAAACCAAACCATCCGTTTGCGCGTACTTCAGTGCGGCAAAGTGTGGAAAGAAATTCTCCATTGTTTAGCGTACGGGAATAGATTTGCACAATAATAGGCCGTTTCTTTGCAAAGCGTCGGGTATCAAATATGAATAACAAATGTGGCGTAAGAATTGTGACGGCAGGCATGAGCGATTTTTCTTCCAAATGATTTCCTTCAACACATCCGAGAGTTCTAAGCCGGTGCGCGTATGCGCCATGATGATCATCGTCACGCTGGTGGTGTACTGGCTCATCGTTCTTCAGTCGTTTTTGGTGCCGCTGCTGGTTTCTGTGCTGCTATCCATTTTGGTGTCACCCATCACCTTGCAGCTCGAAGACCGGGGTATGCAGCGAATTTCCGCTATCCTCCTTACGCTCACGCTGTTTCTGGGCTTGATTGCCGGAGTATTGTACGTCTCCTTCCTGCAAATCTCGGACATGATCTACATGTGGCCCACCTTCTACGAAAAGGCCAATATCATGTTTCAGCAATTTGAACTTTGGCTCAGCCAGACTTTCGGATTCCAGACGACCACCCAGATCGACGATTTGGAAAATATGTCGGCCAGCCTGCTGAAAAACACGGGATCGTCGGCCCTGCTCACGACTACGGCGATTCTGGCCGCCATCGCGCTCATCCCGCTCTATATGTTCTTCCTACTGTATTACCGCACGTTTTTCTGCAATTTCCTGTATAATTTGTTGGGCGAGAAGGAGAAAAAGCGGGTGAGTCGCATCCTGTTCCGCATCTATGATGTCATTCACAACTACCTGGCTGGCGTGTTCACCGTCATGGTGATCGTCGGAACGCTCAACACCATCACACTCTTGCTTTTTGGCATTAAATACGCCGTTTTCTTCGGCTTCTTCGCCGCCTTGCTACTACTTATTCCGTACGTCGGCGTCATCATTGGCTCCTCGCTGCCCATTATGATGGCGCTGGTTACCAAGGATTCCGCCATGTACGCGGTGGGCGTCGGGGCAGTTTTTCTATTTATTCAATTTTTGGAGGGAAACTTCATTACGCCTTACATCGTCGGTTCCAAAATCAGCATCAATCCGCTAATGGCTATCGTTGCGCTGCTGTTGGGCGGCATGATGTGGGGCATTCCCGGCATGATCCTGGCTTTGCCATCCATCGCTATTTTGAAAGTGATATTCGACCACTCCGACCGCCTGAGAGCCTTTGGATACGTATTGGGAGAACCTAAGAAAGGGGAAAAAGACGCGCTCTTCGGAGTGGAAACGGGAAATTCAGAGGCTAAAAGACCTGCCGAGATGGCGGAAAGCGAGCCAGAACCTTTGAAGGAGGAAAAGATGGATTTGGCTTGAACCTTATAAGTTCAAAATGCGCTGAATCTCCACAAAGCTGATCGGCTTGTCGATAAAATAATCCACGCCCTTACTGAAAGCCTCCTCCCGCAGATTGGTCATTGCACTCATCATCACGATCCTCAGATCGCCTTTCCGCTTAATGTCTCCGATAATGTTGATTCCTTTGCCATCCGGCAGATTATTGTCCAGAAAGACCAAATCCGGGTGCAATTCATCGATGTAAATCATCCCGTCGTGGATGTTTGTGGCCGTTTTAACGGTGCTGGCTTTGATCTTACGACGAAGGAAATTACCAATCAATTGGCCCAACTCCACTTCGTCCTCAATGATTACAACTTTCATACGATTTCGCCACAAGGTAAAGTTGTGCATAGGTATAAGGTAAAGTTGTGCATAGGTATAGGGAATGATACGATTGAACTACGGAGGCCTTCGCCGACCAATCGGCACGTTTCGCTTGTCCCAGAAATAACCCTGCCAGCCCAAACTCGGCAGTTTGCCATCGCGCAGTTCTACACTTTTTCTCCCTGTTTAGAGGGGTGTGTAAAAAGATACCCAGTTTCTGACTCAATGCGGCCTAATCCGGTTCAATGGCGGTTGGTACAGGATTTTAGCCATGGAAATCGTAAATTTGATATTTACCACCTCTAATTTATTTTTCACTTAATTTTTTTAAAACCAAAATAACATGAAGAACAGCAAAGTTTTTTTCAGCATATTGATTGCCGCTGCCGTCGGTGCCACCGTGGGAATGCTCTTCGCTCCCGAAGAAGGAGATAAGACCCGCAAGAAAATAAAAAAGTCGGCTAACGACTGGGCCAACGAGGCCCTCGAGGCCCTGGAAAAAGGCAAGGCCAAAGTTCAGGACACCGCTGACAATGTAATGGGTAAAGCAAAAAGCTATAGGAACGACGCTGTCGATGCTGCCGACGAGCAACTGGACGAAGCCAAAAGCACCGTCAGCAAGATGAGGTAGTGCCAGCGAGCAGCTTCTTCTAAGAAAGAGGTAACACTATGTGGCGAGCAGGTGTTACCTCTTTTAGCAAAAGTGAGAATGGAATGTCCACCTATCCAAAAAGAATTGACTTATGATTTTAAAAGACGCCAAAGAAAAGGTGGAAGCCACGTACCAGCACCTGATCGACTACGCCGAAGCCCGCTGGAACCTGATTGCCCTGGACGTGTCCGACAAAACCGCCAATCTGGTCACCTCCATCGTCGTGGGAATCATTCTGGCGGTGTTGGGGCTGTTTTTTCTGGTTTTTGCCAGTATTTCACTGGCATTATGGCTGGGCGACCTGACCGACAGCAGCGCCCTGGGCTTCTTGTTGGTAGCAGTATTGTACGGACTGATTGGAGCCTTGTTTTACTTCAACCGCAGTAAGTGGCTGTTTCTGCCATTGA
>JBBSKK010000314.1:0-4884 GCA_038256395.1 Cytophagales bacterium
GAGATGTTTCCCTTCGTGGACGAAAACGGCATACTTTACTTCGCTTCCAGCGGTCATCCCGGTAGTTTGGGCGGACTGGATATTTACTACACTCCCCTCAACGGCGGCGGTAGCGCGCAAGTTTCTCATCTCGACGCCCCCATCAATTCCAAGGCCGACGATTTTGGCCTCATTACTGATGGCAACCGCTCGACGGGCTATTTCAGCAGCAACCGCCTCAACGGTGACGACGACATTTTCCGCTTTTTCCGGCAAAGCTCACTTTACGGCTGCCGCAATTTGTCCCTGAAAGTATTCGACGAAGCCACCTACGCGCCGCTCAGCAACGTGACCGTGACCATTAAAGCACGGGGCGAGGGCCGCGACGAAAAAACGCTGACGACCGACGCCGAGGGCATGATCGACATCTGTCTGGAAGCCGAAAACGATTTTCTGTTCGAGTTGGCTAAGGACGACTACCTCACCGGAACGCTGGGCTTCTCGACCAAGGGGCTGACCGACGACAAGTCAACCCGCCTGGGTTCGTCGCTGATCAAGTTCACCATCATTGAGACCGACCGCACGCCAGGCCGCGTCACGAGTGGCAGCGACGACAACGGCGACTGGGAGAGCGACGACGCGATCTCAGCTTCCACTTTGCGCGGCACCGTGACCGGCGAAGCGGACAAAAAAACCATCGAGGGCGTCAAAATTGTTCTGAAAAATGAATGTGATGGAAAAGTAAAACAAACTGTGACGGGTCCGAGCGGACGCTTCCGCTTCGAACTCACCGAAGGCTGCGAATACACGCTGGTGGCCACGAAGTCTTCTTACGGTACCAATACCAACGCCATCCGGAAAATCCCCGCCGCCTCAAAACCCAAACTTGTCTCGGCTAACATCATCATGATCAGGGCGGGCGACCTGGTGACGCTGGACAACATTCACTACGACTCAGGCAAGTGGGAAGTGAGGCCGGACGCCGCCAAGGAACTCGACCGACTCGTGGCGACCATGCGCAAGTACCCCACGCTGCAAATCGAAATCGGCTCCCATACCGATAGTCAGGGCGAGGCGCAGTTCAACCAGTACTTGTCGGAACGCCGGGCCAAGGCAGCGCTCAACTATTTGGCCTCGAAGGGAATATCCCGCAGCCGCCTTTCGGCCAAGGGCTACGGCGAGACGCAACTGCTGAACCAATGCAAAGATGGCGTACTTTGCACCGAAGAAGAACACGAACGCAACCGCCGGACAGTGCTGAAAGTCCTGTCCATCAAATAATTTGGTCACTTTTCCCAACGCTAAAATCAACATCGGACTGAATATCGTCGGAAAGCGTCCCGACGGGTTTCACGACCTGTCTTCCTGCTTTTATCCGGTGAATTGGTCCGATGCGCTGGAAATCCTCACTGCCGACAAGCTTTCTTTTACATCGTCGGGGCTGTCCATTCCGGGCGATACTGATTCTAATTTATGTCTGCAGGCGTACCATCTTCTGGCCAGGGATTTTGCCTTGCCGCCCGTTAGCATTCATCTGCTCAAAGCCGTGCCGATTGGCGCGGGCCTGGGCGGCGGCTCGGCGGATGCGGCCTTTGCGATTAAAGCGCTGAACCAGCTTTTTTCACTTAAACTTTCCACAGAAAAACAGCAGGACTATGCCCGCTTGCTGGGCAGCGATTGCGCTTTTTTTATTGAGAACATACCTATGTACTGCTTTGGCAAGGGCGATCAATTCGAGGAAATTCCCCTGCGCCTAACCGGAAAATGGATTGTGCTGGTCAATCCCGGCCTGCACATTTCCACCGCCGAAGCCTACGCGGGCGTCACGCCGCAGACTCCAAAAGAAGATTTACGTGAACTTTTGAAAAGCCCCGTGGGGCAATGGCGCGATTTTGTTGTGAATGATTTTGAGAAAAATTTATTCAAAAATCACTCCGTTTTGCCCCAAATCAAGAAGAAACTCTACGATCTTGGGGCGCAGTACGCCAGTATGAGCGGCTCGGGTTCCACGCTGTACGGAATCTTCGACCAGGAACCAGATCCGGCGAACAATTTCCAGAACTCGACCGTTTGGAAAGGAGAATTGAATTGACGCAGACCATGCCCACCCGGCCCAAAACTTCATCCAAAGAAAACCCTTTCACGAGGCGTCGTGAGCCGCTGCATTTTATGCTGTGGTTGGGCATCGTGAGCAGCGTATTGATTTTCACCGTTATTTTAGGAATTTATATCGTCCGCAAAGTGGGGCCGAGCTGGCAAAATACGCCGCTGCCCGGCGTGTTTTGGCTTAGTACGGTGGTTATCCTTTTGAGCAGCATCAGTCTGCACGAAGCGAATGACGCTTTTAATAAAGAGCGATTTGCGCTGTACCGCACCTGCCTGACGATTACCCTTTTCCTGGGCATGGCCTTTGTGGGAATGCAGGGCTACGGCTGGCTACAGATGACGGAGCAGGGTATCATTATGCAGGATAATCCGTCGGCGGGCTTCGTGTACGTGCTTACTGGTCTGCACGTGGTGCATATCCTGGGCGGCCTGATTTTCATGGGAGTGCTCTTTCGCGAAGCCACCAAGAACCGCTCCTACGTGGATTCTTTCGTGTACAGCGTCAACCCGCCCAATCAGCTAAAAGTACGGCTGATGACGATTTACTGGCACTTTGTGGACGTACTTTGGCTGTACCTCTTTCTATTTTTGCTCTACCATCACTCTAATTGAGGTACCTCTTTCTGTCACACTGAGCGTAGCGGGCTGGCGTTCCAGTCGAAGTGGTTACACCATGTACTTCAACTGCGAGCGGTAAAGCAGGGCGAAAATGAGACTGAAAAAAGCACCGCCAAAGGCCGTCATACCCCCCAGCCAGCCGCCAATCAGGACAATTGGGCCAAGGATGGCCACCGCGACTCCCGCCAAATAGAGGTAGAATCCCCGCTTTTGCAAGCCCCACATCAGGTAGGCGCCAAACAGCGTGAGCGACTCATAAATCAGCATGATGATGGCACTTAGCCGAATATTTTCGGCGGTGAGTTGGTCGTAGATCGAATCGAAAAATGGCTCCAGAACCTGAGCGCTTTCCGGGTTGTTCTGCGCTTCCACACCTTCCTGCATCTGTTCGAGGAACTGTCGGGTTCGGTCCGCCGCTACGCCCGGACTCCACAGGCTGTCGGCCTGGGTCCAAAGTCCTGAGATGGCGCTTAGGAAAGTAAATACACAAATAAAAGTCAGGAACCTAGGGCGTTCGACTGGGGTAGCGTTATCAGGCATAAAAGTCATTATGGGTTATCGGGCCGCAAAAGTTGCGCATTTCGCTGAAAATAGCAAACCCCGTAACGAGATAGGTTTCTAAACTTTGAAGATCATCTTTCGGCGATAAAAAACGTACAGAATCACGAACCAAATCAGCAGGTAAATCAACGCTCCCGCCAGCGAAGCCGCTCTGGGATCGGAGAAATGCGGGGCAATTTGGTAGTTGTAGAGGTAATTCTGCGACCCGATGGGATCAGCCAGCGGGTTGTCGGGGTTGGCTGCTTTTATGGCACTTAGGGTTCGGGGAATTATCCCGGAGAAGAAAAACACAACCATGGGATTTACCCCAAAAACCAGAAATGGCGTAATCCAGCCTTTGATTTCCTTACAGTCGATGAGGTAATAAAGCAGCGCGAGCAGCACTAGCCCGATACCCGCCGCGTAGAGTACGTACGAACTCGTCCAGAGGGTTTTGTTGATGGGGAAAACGATATTCCAGAGCAAGCCGACCACAATCCCCGCTGCACCGCCCGCCAGCAGGTAGCCAAATTTCTTTTGCCTGGAAACTTTTGCCGTCAGTAATGCCCCGGTCAGAAGCCCGGCGACGCCCGTGCCGATGGCGGGCAGCGTGCTGAGGATTCCCTCGGGATCCCAGGTTTTGGAAGTGACCCAAAGGTGATTGGGGATTACCAGGTAATCCAGCCAGGCGGCCAGGTTCGTACCTTTCTCGACGTTGGCCGCTCCCACATCCGGCACCGGGACAAGCGCCATAATCGCCCAATAAGCCAGCAGAATTACGACGCCGACTATGGCTTGAGTAGAGACGGAAGTCGTCAGATACAGTACTGAAACCACCAGATACACCACTGCAATGCGCTGCAAAACACCGGGAATGCGGACGTTTTGGTAATCCGCGAAGCCGCCGAAGGCCAGGACAAACATAAAAACGAAAATCCCCAACGCCAGGTAAAGCTGCCGCTGTCGGTCGTACTGGCCAAACAAAGCCATCACGACCAAAGCAGTAATTGCCAATCGTACGATCAGCAACGCCGAACCTTCCAGGCCGAAGAGGTGGATTTTGGAAAAGAAATTCAGGAAAAGCCCCAATGAGAAAATCCGCAGGAAGCGCGTTAGGATTTTCTCCCACACCGCGCGGTCGAGGACTTTGTGGGGCGTGGCCAGCACCGTGGTGATACCAACAATGAACAGGAAAGTGGGAAAAACCAGGTCGGTGGGCGTGAAGCCGTGCCACTCGGCGTGCAGGAAGGGCGCGTAAACGTTGCCCCAGTCGCCGGGGTTATTCACGATCGTCATGAGCATGATCGTCAGGCCGCGCAGGACGTCGAGGGAGAGGAGCCGATCTTTCATGAATTTATAATTTCATTTCTCCACAAAAGCGACGAATCTCCATAACTCAGAAAACGGTAGTCCTTCGCCAAAGCTTCGTCATAAATCTTTTTCCAGTCTTCTCCCACAAAAGCCGCTACCAGCAGAATGAGCGTCGAGCCGGGCTGGTGGTAGTTGGTAATCAGCCCTTTACACAAACGGAAGCGATAGCCGGGAAAAATAAAAATCTCGGTTTCGCCCGTAATTTCCGTTAGGCTCTGCTGTTTCATAAAATCCAGCACCGCCATAAGAGATGCCTGGGCCGAGGGTACC
>JBBSKK010000315.1:0-4872 GCA_038256395.1 Cytophagales bacterium
GAGGTAGTCGGCACCATCGCCGATGAGTAGTTGCGACTCGGAGGCCCGGCGCACGTTGCCAAAGAGGTAGGAGGATTCCAGGCCGACGCTGACGTACTTGCCGATTTGAAAAGCATTGTTGAACGAGACCTGATTGATCGCGCCTTTACCCGAATAGTAATAGTAGGTGTCGTAAATGGTGCCCGCCACTTTGCCGCTGGTACGGCTCTCGAAATCCACGAAGCTATACGGTTTCAGGCTCAGGCCCGTGGACCAGCGCCTTCCCGCCGGTAGCGACAGGGCCAGGTAGCCAATGTTGGCCCCAAAGTCACGCTGCGAAGCACCGGGCGCTTTAATTTGCTTGTATTGGCCGACGGCCCCGAACTCGAAAGTCGTGTACCGATTGCGGACCCAGAGGGCGGGGTTGAGGTTGTTGATGTGGATGCCGTTGCTGGTGCTGACCCCCGCGCCGCCCATCCCCTGGTTGGTGGAGAAGGCATCGCTGTACGACTCACCTACGCCCAGCACTGTGTAAGGCGAATTGCCAAGACCTTGCGCCTGGACTTCTGAAAAACAACTTACTGAAATTATGGCTCCTAATAGCAGAGCCGTAATTGACTTATTCTTTTTGTAAATCGACATTATAATTTAAAATACGGTTCAATCCAATGAGTACCAGCTCCGGCACCACCGAAACGGGCAGTTGGAACTTACTTGCAAAATACGGCGCGTCGCCGCCGCAGAGTACCACCCGGCAACCGGGCGAGACCGCGCGGTGGGCCGCCACAAAGCCATTTAGTTCGGCGGCAAGGCCGTTCATGACCCCGCTCAGCATCGACTGCCGGGTGCTTTTGCCCAGCAGCGGCGTTTCGTTTTCCGGCTCGACGAGCGGAAGCCTTTGGGTAAACGAGTGCATTGCCCTGAATCGCATACGCATTCCCGGCGATATGGCCCCGCCCTGAAAGCGTCCCGCCCGATCCACGAAGTCGTAGGTGATACAAGTACCCATGTCGATCACTAAGCGATCTTCGTCCGGGAGTACTTCCACCGCGCCCACGGCCGCTGCGATGCGATCGGCCCCCAGCGTGTTTGGTGTATCGTACTCTTTTACGATGGGAACGGGCGTTTGGCTGCTTAGAGCCAGAATCAGCACGTTTGGTTGGAACGCAGGGCGAATTTTTTCGACATCGTAGCTTACCGAGGAAAAAATGACGCGTTCGACGGAGGCCGAACGTACAGCTTCCAGCAATTCAGGGAATTTCAGCCGCGATTCGTAACGTCGCAACTCGTTCCCCTCGAACCAGCCGACCTTGGAAAAAGTGTTGCCTGCGTCCACCACTAGGTTCATAATTCCGCAAAAGTCCCCTTTTATTTGCACATAAACTAACTGGTGGCAAAAGGAATCGGGATTTGAACTGCCGCCGGGTGATTTTGCTGGTGGCTATTTCAAAATTTAAAGTAGTTTTGGAACAAAAAGCGCTTGATTTGCATTTGTAAAGACGCCGGTGTAAATTCGCGTTCGATCTCTTCCGCTATTTTTCCATTTTCAAACCAAGCTCATCGGAACAACTTGTTCCGTTTCTTTGCGTTTTACGTTTGGCTTTTGAAGCGAATCTGTCCAAATGGAAAACGCGCTAAATTGTAATTTAGTGAAATTGCGTTATCATTGCAGCCGATTCCAGCATTTGCCATTCCCGAGCCATCAGATTTGACCCTTGCCCGGACTACCCCAGGGTTGCCTACCTCCTTATCTTGTTCACTCCTGATTAGCCCCATCATTTGGGCCCATGTGATTTCCCACAAGCCTTGTTTCTACTAATAATTCAATCAAAATAATCATTACCAACTACTTACCCGGTAAAGTCTCCCTTTACTCCCCCCTTCCCGTATGCTTACAATCGATGAATTGAATTTGAAACTCCTATCGGAGTTGCGCACCATTGCGGAAAAGTTTGACGTGAAAGACTACGGCAAGCTTTCCAAGAAAGAACTTGTTTATAAAATCCTCGGCCAACAGGCCGTTATGCCGGGCGTGAGCGCCACGGCTGAAGGTGAGTCGGCCGAAACTGCCGTGGCTGAACCGAAGAAAAAACGCACCCGCCGTCCCGCTGCGTCGAAAGAAGAATCAGCAAGTGGAGAAGAAGAAGTAAGCGGCGAAGAACCAGAAGACGATAAGAAAACTAAAACCCCGGCCCGCCGCAAGGCAACCGCCAAGGTTTCTTCCCGCTCAGCAAAACCGGCTGATAAAAACGAGCGCGTCCCCGTTACGACTGCAGAATTTCGGGAAGATGGTGATACCTCGGACGAATTAGGCGTAGAATTGCCCGCTGAAACTCCTGAAACCACTCAGCCAGAAGGAACTGTCGAGGTAGAAAGGGAAAAAGAAGAGCGAGGAGCCGAAACAATGCAAAATGATTCGACTCCCGATAACTCCGAAAAACCTTCCCGGCAGAAAAATAACGACCGACAAAATATCAGCGACCGACAGAATAACCAGTCTCGCGAGGACCAGACCAACAAGATAAAGCGCAACTACAACAATTACGTGCGGGAGTTCGATGGCCTCATTACCAACGAGGGCGTGCTGGAAATCATGCAGGATGGCGGCTACGGCTTCATGCGCTCGGCGGACTACAACTACCTCGCCAGTCCCGACGATATTTATGTCTCGCCTTCGCAAATAAAACTATTCGGCTTGAAAACGGGCGACACCGTCAAGGGAGCGATCCGTCCGCCGAAGGAAGGCGAGAAGTACTTTGCCCTGCTGCGTGTGGAACTCGTCAACGGCAAGACCACCGAAGAAATCCGCGACCGGGTGCCGTTCGAGTACCTGACGCCGCTATTTCCCGAAGAACGACTCAACCTCAGCACCCGTCCCGATCAGTATTCCACGCGGGTGCTCGACCTGTTTGCGCCCATCGGCAAAGGACAGCGCGGTATGATCGTCGCCCAACCCAAGACGGGTAAGACGGTACTCCTTAAAGAAATAGCCAACGCCATTACGCGCAACCACCCGGAGGTGTTCCTTATCATCTTATTAATCGACGAACGGCCCGAGGAAGTGACCGACATGCAGCGCAGCGTGCGAGCCGAGGTGATTTCTTCGACCTTTGACGAGCAGGCCGACCGCCACGTCAAGGTGGCCAGCATCGTGCTGGAAAAAGCCAAACGTATGGTCGAGTGCGGCCACGACGTGGTGATCCTGCTCGACTCGATCACGCGCCTTGCGCGGGCCTACAACACAGTGGTGCCATCGTCGGGCAAAATCCTCTCCGGGGGAGTGGATGCCAACGCCCTGCACAAGCCCAAGCGCTTCTTCGGCGCGGCACGCAATGTGGAAAAAGGCGGCTCGCTGACGATTATTGCCACCGCCCTAATTGACACCGGCTCCAAAATGGACGAGGTGATTTTTGAAGAATTTAAAGGCACGGGTAACATGGAACTCCAACTCGATCGCAAGCTGGCCAACAAGCGCGTTTATCCGGCCATCGACGTAGTGGCCTCCGGAACCCGCCGCGAAGACCTGCTGCTGGACAAGGAAACCATGCAGAAAGTCTGGATACTGCGCAAGCACATGTCGGACATGAATCCGATGGAATCTATGGATTTTATACTCGACAACATGAAGGGTACGCGCAACAACGAGGAGTTTTTGATCTCGATGAACCGCTAGATTTCCGATTATTTTATAAAAAGCCCGCTTTTTTCGAGAAGCGGGCTTTTTTTGATTATATAAAACAAAAATTGTGCTTTGTACAATATGTTTCAGTTTTCGGAGTGACATTCGACCAGGATGTCCGTCTGGAATACTACCCTAACCTCCTCTAAATATTATGTCAAGCAATGCACCCTGGTGGATTGTCCTATTCGTATGGATGGGCCTTGCCACGTATTGGCACACCTGCCAAATCAAGGGACTCTGTTACGAACCGACACCCACCCCCGCCGAGGCGGTAGAAACTCCGGCGGTGGAAACTCTAGCGGTCGAGCCGCTGAACATCGACTCCATTCCCGACTCCGAGGAAGCTCTGGCCAACGCCCAGAAATACGAAGGCGTTTTCAAGCCGATGGACTTGTACTTCCCCAAGGGCAGTGCCAACTACATCAAGACCGGCGCTAATCGGCAATTCATTGAAGAAGTCCAGAAGTATCTGGTAGCGAACCCCGGCAATAAACTTCTCCTGACCGGCCACACCGACAACGACGGAAACGACGCGATGAACATGACGCTGTCGCGGCAGCGGGCCGAAGGGGTGAAAAAACAACTCACCCGCACGGGCATCGCCGCCGACCAACTCGTGACCGATGGTAAGGGCGAAACCCAACCCAAAGAAACCAACGACACCCCCGAAGGCCGCCGCGCTAACCGCCGGGTGAATATTGTAGTGCAATAATCAAAACCAATCCTCCCCATGTTTGACTTAAATCCCCTTAATAACCCGAACGTCTGGTGGCAGCACGTGCTGATGCTGGTCGTGGCGGGCATTATTGGCTATATCATTGGTTACCGCAGTCGGCGCGGCCTGATCGTGGAAATGGAAGAAGAACTTGCGGGCCTGGATGCCCAGCTCGGCGATTGCCAGCGCACTACCATCACTGCCCCGGTTGTCGCTCCGGTGGCAGCCATTCCAGTGAAAATGGAAAAGCCCACGCCGCTCGCCGTGCCGGAAGTTCCCATTGTGGTGGCTCCCGAACCGATGGATACAACCGTAGCCGCAGTTACCAATTTGCCCGTTGCGCCCCCGAAACACGATAATCTAATATTGATTGAGGGCATCGGCCCCAAAATCGAAGAATTGCTGAACAAAGAGGGTATAATCACTTTCCGGCATCTAAGTGAAACCAGTTACGAGCGGCTGACGGACATTCTGGTGGCCGCCGGAACCCGCTTCC
>JBBSKK010000316.1:0-4854 GCA_038256395.1 Cytophagales bacterium
AAGGCTGGACGGAATTACCAGCGTACGGCTGCCGCCTACCTTCATGCCGGCAACACCTTCATCCCAACCCTTGATCACCTGTCCGCCGCCAAGCTGAAACAGGAAGTCGTCCTGAGCGTCGAGCAGAACGCCAAACTCGGCCAGGAAATCAACGATATGCTGTTCAGTTTCGCCGAACTGGGCTTTCAGGAAGAAGAATCGGCGAAGTACCTGACCGCACTTTTGGAAAAAGAAGGCTTCACCATTCAGCGCGGCATCGCCCAAATGCCCACGGCCTGGATCGCCACCTGGGGCAGCGGCAAGCCCGTCATCGCCCTCGGCTCCGACGTGGACTGCATCCCCAAAGCCAGCCAAAAACCCGGCGTCGCTTACCACGACCCACTGGTGGCGGGGGCACCCGGCCACGGCGAGGGCCATAATTCGGGGCAGGCGCTCAACATCATTTCGGCTTTGGCGGTCAAGAAAATTATGGAGCGTGATAAAATTTCCGGTACGCTGATGCTGTGGCCCGGCGTGGCTGAGGAACTGGTAGGCGCAAAGGCGTACTTCGTGCGCGACGGGTATTTCAAGGACGTGGACGCCTGTATTTTCACCCACGTGGCCAGTAACCTGAGCGTCGGCTACGGCGACGCTGGGAATAATGGCTTGATTTCGGTCAAATTCATGTTTGAAGGACAGGCCGCCCACGCCGCCGGAGCACCCTGGCGCGGCAAGAGTGCACTCGACGCCGTGGAGCTGATGAACGTCGGCTGGAACTTCCGCCGCGAGCACCTCGAACTCACCCAACGCTCGCACTACGTGATTCCCGACGGCGGCGACCAGCCCAACGTGGTTCCTTCCAAAGCGTCGGTCTGGTACTACTTCCGCGACCGCAGCTATCCGAAAATCAAGAAACTCTACGACATCGGCATGAAAATGGCCGAGGGGGCCTCGCTGATGACCGACACGAAATTTACCTACGAAGTACTCGGCTCGGCCTGGCCGGGGCATTTCAACCAGCCTATCGCCGAAATGCTCTACGAAAATATCAAGAAGGTGGGCCTACCGACTTGGGACGAGAACGACCAACTGCTGGCCAAAGCCGCGCAGATCGAGATGGAAGCCAGCAAAATCGAAGGACTGGACACCAAACTCGATTCCATCGGGTTGCCCGCCGATATGCCCGTGGCCTCGATGGGCGGACAAATTATGCGCTCGATGGGCGGCGGCTCCGACGACATTGCCGACATTTCGTGGGCTTTGCCGACGGTGGTGCTGCGCTACCCGTCGAACATCCCCAACCTGCCGGGCCACCACTGGTCCAACGCCATTTCGATGGCCACGCCCATCGCCCACAAGGGCATCGTGGCGGGAGCCAAGGCCGAGGCCATGACGCTGATCGACATGCTCACCAAGCCCGAGGTGCTGAAAAAAGCCTGGGACTACTACCGCGACGAGCAGACGAAGGAACTGCAATACACGCCGCTGGTCGGGCCGAAGGATTTTCCGGCTACGTATCTGAATAAAGAAATCATGGCCGAGTTCAAGCCGTCGTTGGAGAAATATTACTACGAACCGGGGAAGTACAAAACTTACTTGGAGCAGTTGGGCATCACCTACCCGACGGTCAACGACGCGCAGCGGGCAAAGATTAAGGAATTGGAAGCGAAGCGAGCAGAAGCAAAGGGAAAATAGCGGTCATTCGAACGCTGTCAGCGTTGAAAAAGAGAACCGTTCTAAAACGCGTCAAATATTCGAAAATAGAAACCCGTCGTGCGGTCGGAAGTAACGGCAAAGTCCAGCCGGGTGTAGAGGTTCATTTGGCGATTGATCAAAAGCCGCAAGCCGACCCCGCCGCTGTAACGGGTCGTTGCGAAGGAGAAATCTTTGATTTCGGACGCTACGCCGCCCGCGCTGACGAAAGCCGCCGCTACCAGAAATCGCCCGAGGTTGCGGCGGTATTCCGTTTGGGCCGACCACAGTTGCCGATCCCGAAAACGTCCCAGTGTGTACCCCCGCATGATCGTATAGCCACCCAGGCGCGGCAGGTCGTGGAATGGAACGCTGCCCTGGGTGAATTGCCCGATGCCCTGCACGGCGATGAGGTTTTTGTTATCCAGCGGAAAATACTTTCTGATGTCCAGCAATTGCTCGCCGTAGTCGAACGTACTGCCCAGTCCGGCGAAGTGCTGGCGGTAATGGGCGTTGGTGTACCAGCCGCGCGTGGGGCTGAAGGCATCGTTTCGATAGTCCCAAAGTATGCTAGGCCCGATGCCCACGATGCGGTTGGCCTCGCCGCCCAAAAAAGGGTCGATTTCGTCCACGCGTTCTATATCGTCAAACTTGACGCTTCGTACATCACTGAAATAGGAAGTAATTCCCAAAAACAGTTTTCCCTTGGTTTTTCGGTAAAAATCTCCCTGAAAGTAAGTGCGGTTGTAGCTGGCGCTAAGATAGTCGTCTTGGGGGAGCGTTTGGTTGCCCACGCCCCAGAAATTCTCGGAAAATATGACGTAGCCGCCCTTTCCGCGCAGAAAATACTTTTCGTCTTTGGTAAAAACTTGCCAGGCAGGTTCCACCACCAACTGGCGGCGCGTGCTGTACAGGGCCTGAATCCAGGTGTAGGAATTACGGGTGGTAGTCAGCGTGTCGGCATTGAAAAAATAATCGACCGAAATCCCCGCTTGAAAGCCCGTCTCGGGACTGGTGCGGAAGACGGGCAGCGGCAAAACGTGCAAAGGCCGACTTACCAGCGAATCGGGATTGAATTTTTGCCAAAACCTGGATTTGGTTTCTTGCCCGTAGCAGGACACTCCCGCCAACAGGAACACACAACCTAGAGCGAGGCAAAAACTATTTCTCAATTTTTTTTTTGACTTTGAAATTCTTATTCTCGATCCTCGAGAACTCCTTCAGTTGGCCTTTCTCGTACAACTTATCCAGCGAGAGAAGGTTTTCGTCGGTCACGGCCAGCGTGGAGTCGGTGGGCGCGAAATTGATGTAATCCTGCACCAGAATACCGCCGACCCGCTGCGGGTTATACGCCTCACGAAACCTCATCCCGGTTTCGTCGGTATAATACAGGTAGGAAAGGTAGTCCATCGACGCATCGGCTTTGTCAAAGTAATATACAAATACGTCGCCGTGATCTTTGCCGCCGCCTTTCTGGGTGAACGAAACTTTGATCTTGTCGTAGGCTTTGCCCTTGATTGTCACCTCGCCGACGTGTTCTTTCTGCACCGCCGGATCGCGTAGCGGCGCGGGAAGCAGCGCGAAATAAGCTACTGAATTGACGGAGTTCTTGTACTTATCCATTGTCGTGTCGGGCAGACTTTGCCGTTGGCCACCGATGGTGCGGTAGGCTTCGGCGTTGGTCAGGATGTCGCGGATTTCGGCCCCGGTCGAGTCGGTCTGGATGCGTTCGTAGTGAAAATCACCGCCGTTTTTTTTCACGATATAGTGCTTGTCGCGGAAGTCGAACTCGAGATCGACTTTATCGTAAGCCGCGCCGCCGTGGTAGGCGATGGCTTTGTCCACGATGGTTTGGGCTTGGTCTTCTTTTTGGCAAGAAAAGATCCAAAGCGAAACAAAAAGAAGCAGTAGGGCAGAAATACGCATACGGGAGGGTTAATTTTGGGACAGAGTTTTCTTTGGATAGCTAACCCATAAAGTCTTCTGCAAAGTTCATCCTGCCAAGAGAGTCGACCCGGAATTATTGCAAATGACGCTTACCTTCACATTTTACTAAACAGTATGACCCCCAACTCCCTCAAACAACGCTGGCGCGACGGCGAAACGACCGTCAACGGCTGGCTCTGCATCCCCACTTCCTGGACCGCCGAAGTCATGGCCCATGCGGGCTTCGACACGCTGACCATCGACGCGCAGCACGGCCTGGCGACGGATCTGACCGCGATTCTGCCCATGTTGCAGGCCATCGCTACTACCGATACCGTGCCGCTGGTGCGCGTGGCCTGGAACGATCCGGCCCAGCACATGCGGATGCTCGACGCCGGAGCGCAGGGCATTATTTGTCCCATGCTCAATACCCGCGCCGAAACCGAAGCCTTTGTGCAGGCCTGTCGCTATCCGCCGCAGGGCTACCGCAGCATCGGGCCACTGCGGGCATCGCTGGGGGACGAAAGCGGGTACCTCCGCAAGGCCAATGAAGAAGTACTGACAATGGCGATGATTGAAACGGCGGATGGCTATAAAAACCTAGCCGACCTAGCCCAAACGCCCACCCTGGACGCACTATACGTGGGTACCTGGGATCTTTGCATGACGATGGGTTTGGAAAAAATGGCCGATTTCGACGATCCTGTGCTGCTGGGGTTGCTGGACAATGTGCTGAACGTGGCGGCTAAGAACAACCTGCTGGCGGCGGTGCATTGCGGGACGCCGGAGAATGCCGTCAAGATGCGGGAAATGGGATTTCGGATGGTGACACCGCTGACGGATACCTTTTCTTTGCAGCAGGCGATTGGGGAAGGGTTGCGGAAACTTCGGAGCTGAGAAGCGCTTTTTTGGGCCCTGAGTGGCAAGATTTAACGACAAAAAACGGGCTGGAAGCCCGTACCACATTATATTTGCAACGACAATCAAATTTTTGAGATGATGAGAAAATTAATAGCGGGCTTTATGCTTTGGCTGGTCGGCTTCGCCGCCTTCTCCCAAAACTCGCCCGACGACGTCAAGACCTTTACCTTGCCGAACGGCATGAAGTTCCTGGTGCTGGAAGATCATTCCATTCCTACGGCCAATATGTACTTCTTCTGGAAAGTGGGGGCGCGGAATGAAGTCCATGGCATTACGGGGCTGTCGCATTTTTTTGAACACATGATGTTCAACGGGGCCAAAAAGTACGGCCCCAAG
>JBBSKK010000317.1:0-4849 GCA_038256395.1 Cytophagales bacterium
GCTCAGGGCGTTGCGACCGTTGACCTGCGCCCAACCCGTGATGCCGGGACGGACGGCGTGACGTTTGCTTTGCTCCTTGCTATATAGCGGCAGGTACTCGACCAGCAGCGGGCGGGGGCCGATGAGGCTCATGTCACCTCGCAGGACGCTCCAGAGTTGGGGTAGTTCGTCCAGCGAGGTTTTTCTTATGATTTTTCCCAGCGTGGTCAGTCGCTCGGCATCGGGGAGGAGTTGTCCAGCGGCGTTGCGGCGATCGTTCATGGTTTTGAATTTTACTAAAACAAAAACCTTGCCGTTTCGACCCGGGCGAGGCTGTCGGAAAAACGGGTTGCCTTGGTTGGCTATGGTCAAAAGCAGGGCGATGATTAGCAAAAAGGGCGAAAGAACGATTAAGCCAAAGAATGACGCGATTAAGTCCATCAGTCGTTTGCCAAAGCGGGCGTACAGCTTCACGGGTCGCGCTACAAATAAGCCGGAAACCGCTGCGGTTCCGCCTCGTGCAGCAGGGCGTAGGCGGCTTCGAAGACGTTCTCGGCGTTGGGTTTGGAGAAATAATCGCCGTCGGAACTGTAGGCCGCGCGGTGGGGCTGGGCGGCGATGGTCTTCGGAGCCGAGTCGAGCCAGCGGTAGGCGTTTTGTTTTTCCAAAACCTCCTGCATCATAAAAGCCGAGGCGCCGCCGGGATAGTCCTCGTCGGCAAAAATCACCCGGTTGGTTTTCTGGATGGACTCGACAATCATGTGGTCGAGGTCGAAGGGCAGCAGCGTCTGCACGTCGATAACTTCGACTTCTATGCCGACTTCGGCCAATTGCACGGCGGCTTCCAGTACGATACGGCACATGGAGCCGTAGGTGACGATAGTCAGGTCGGTGCCTTCGCGGATAACCTCCGGCTGGCCGAGCGGCACGTTGTAGTCGCCGAGGTTGTCGGGCAGTTTTTCTTTCAGACGGTAGGCGTTCAGCGGCTCCACGACCAGCGCGGGGTCGTCGCCCTGCATCAGAGTGTTGTACAGCCCGGCGGCCTGGGTGAAGTCGCGCGGCACCACGATGTGCAGTCCGCGCAGACTGCCGAGCATGGCGCCCATCGGTGAGCCGCTGTGCCAGATTCCTTCCAGCCGGTGGCCGCGCGTACGAACGATGAGCGGGGCTTTCTGGCCGCCCGCCGTGCGGTAGCGCAGCGTGGCGAGGTCATCGGTGAGCGTGGCCAGGCAGTAGAATACGTAGTCGAAGTACTGGATTTCGACGATAGGCCGTAACCCACGCATGGCCAGGCCGATACCTTGACCCATAATTGAGGTTTCGCGGATGCCCGTGTCGGTGATGCGGATTTCGCCGTATTTTTCCTGCAAACCCGCCATTCCCTGGTTCACATCGCCGATTTGGCCAACGTCTTCGCCCAAAGCCAATACGCGCGGGTCGCGGGCAAAAAGGCTGTCGAAATAGGAGCGAATCACCTCGCGGCCATCCACCAGCGGCGCGTCGTCGGTGTAGGTGGCGGCCACGGGCAGCACCTGCAGAGGCGACTCGTCCGACTCGCTGTACAAATGAAAGTTGTAGCGGGCTTCGTTCAGTTTCTGCTCCCTCTGCAACCATTCTTTCAGCAGCGGGCGGCTGGGAATGAATTCATTACGCAAAGCCCGCAACGCCTTGCGCACCGCGCCCACGATGTCGCGGCGGATGGGATACTGCGCCTTGTGCAAGCCAGCAATGCTGTTTTTGAGTTCGTCAGTATGGTGGCTGCTTTCCTTGGCGGCGGTTTCCAGCAATTGCTGGACCACTTTCAAATCCGTTTCTATCGACTTGCGATAAGCCTTCCACGCCTGGTCGCGGGCGACGCGGACGGTTTCTTTGGCTTCGGTTTCGATTTTTTCCAACTCCTCGACCGTGGCGTAGCCATTTTCCAAAATCCACTCCCGGAAATGCACGTTGCAGTCGCGCTCGGCCTCCCAGGCCAGCCGCGCTTCGGGCTTGTAGCGCTCGTGCGAGCCGGAGGTCGAGTGGCCCTGCGGCTGGGTGAGTTCCTCGACGTGAACCAACACGGGTACCTGCTCGTGGCGGCAGAGGTCGGCGGCTTTCTGGTAGGTTTCGACCAAGGCCGGGTAATCCCAACCGTTTACGGTCATAATTTCCACGCCTTCCTCGCGGGCATTGCGTTGCATTCCGGCCAGGGCCTTGGAAATGCTTTGCTTGGTGGTCTGGTACTCGATGGGTACCGAAATGCCGTAGCCGTCGTCCCAGACCGACATCAGCAGCGGCACCTGAAGCACCCCGGCGGCATTCATGGTTTCCCAGAACATCCCCTGGGAGGTAGAGGCGTCGCCGATGGTGGCGAAGACGATCTCGTTGCCGTGGTGGGAAAAGGTGTCGAGGTATTGAATATCCTTATTATAGCGGTATAGCTTGGAAGCATACGCCAGCCCCAGCGCGCGCGGGATTTGTCCGGCGGTAGGGGAGATGTCGCAGACGGAATTGTAGAGTTTGGTCTGGTCGAGCCAATGGCCCTCGGCGTCGAGCCAGCGGGTGGCGTAGTGGCCGTTCATGGAGCGCCCGCCCGTGTGCGGCTCGTGGGCCAGGTCGGGATGGGCGTAGAGTTGAGCGAAAAACTGCTGCCAGGTGAGGTTGCCGAGGGCGGCCTCGATGGTCTGGTCGCGGTAGTAGCCCGAGCGAAAATCGCCGCGCCGGAATGCGCCCGCTAGGGCCAGTTGCGCCACTTCCTTGCCATCGCCAAAAATTCCAAACTTGGCTCGGCCCCCCATCGCGTCCTTGCGGCCCAATAGGCTTACCGCTCGGCTTTCGCAAGCCAAACGGTAGTCAGTCAGCACTTTCTCGACGGTGAACAGACTATTTTCCGACAGGGTTTCGTTTAGGAGCATAGGAATTTCAGAAGGGGTGGGGCGCAAATCGTGGGGTTAAGATACGTTTTTTACCGAATTGGGTCAAATTTAAAAATAAAAATATCCTTTCAAAAAAACGATTTTCCGCGTTACTTTGTTGAAAAAGTCCCGTCAGGGGAATTAATTGGCAAAGCTTTTGCTTCTGAATCCGTAACTTACGTAACAAACCAATTCTCAATAATTAAAATTTTCAATCAATCATGAAAAAGTTTTTTTCAGTCGCCGTCGTCCTTTTGACCATCACTTCTATGAGCTTTGCCCAGAAGGGCGTCATGAAGTTCAAGGAGGAAACCCACAACTTCGGTAAGATCGAACAGGGCAAGCCCGTCACGCAGGAGTTTGTCTTCACCAACACCGGTACCGAGCCGATCGTCATTTCCAACGTCAGCGCTTCTTGCGGTTGCACTACGCCCAGCTACACCAAGGATCCCGTGTTGCCCAAGCAAACCGGAACCATTAAGGCTACCTACAACGCTGCCGCGATGGGTACTTTCAACAAGTCCATCACAGTATTCAGCAACGCCGAGTCGCCCAGCCTGACGCTTTTCCTGAAAGGTGAGGTCGTAGAGAAAGGCGCAGCTTCGAAGCCTTCTTCGGAGAAGTAAGAAAAGAATTTTTTTGGTAAAAAAGGCGATTCCCTGATGGGAATCGCCTTTTTTGTGCGGTGTAATAGTAAGGATTCCAGAAATGAAGCTTTTAACAACACTATGAAAAAAATCAACGTCGCCATCGTCGGCCTGGGTTTCGGGGCCGAGTTCATTCCCATATATCAGCGGCATCCCGCCGCCAATATGTACGCCATCTGTCAGCGCACCCAAGCCAAACTCGACGCCGTGGGTGATGAGTTTGGCGTCGAAAGGCGCTACACCAGCTACGACGACCTGCTGGCCGACCCCGAAGTGGACGCCGTGCATATCAACTCGCCCATCCCTAACCACGCCGAGCAGGCCTTGAAGGCGCTGCGGGCGGGCAAGCACGTGGCATGCACCGTGCCGATGGCCACTTCGGTGGAAGATTGCGCCGAAATCGTCAAGACCTGCCGCGAGACGGGACTCAAATACATGATGATGGAGACGGTGGTCTATGCCCGCGAATTTTTGTTTGTCAAAGAACTTTACGAAAAAGGCGAACTGGGCAAAGTGCAATTTCTGAAAGCCAGCCACCAGCAGGACATGGAAGGTTGGCCCGATTATTGGCCGGGGTTACCGCCGATGCACTACGCCACACACTGCGTGGGACCGGTGGCGGGACTGCTGCGCCTGGAAGCCGAGTACGTCTCCTGCTTCGGCTCGGGGACCATCAGCGAGGATTTGGCCAAAATCCACAACTCACCCTTCGCCGTCGAGTCGGCGCACATCAAGTTCCGGGACAGCGACCTGTCGGCCTACGTCTATCGCTCGCTGTTCGACACGGCACGGCAATACCGTGAGAGTTTCGAGGTGTACGGCAGCAAGAAATCCTTCGAGTGGCCGCTCATCGAGGGCGAACATCCGGTGATTCACACTGCCAAGAAGCCCGAACCCGAAATTCCCGAGCGCGTCGAAACGCCCGATTACGCGCACCTGTTACCGGAGGAAATCCAGTCCTTCACGGGCCGAGGCGTTTATGACTCGGGCGAGAAAGCCCACCTGTCCTTCGTGCAGGGCGGGGGCCACGGCGGCTCGCACCCGCATCTGGTGCACGAGTTTGTCTCGGCGCTGGTCGACAACCGCGATCCGTACCCCAACGCCGTACAGTCTGCCAATTGGACCTGCGTCGGCATCTGCGCGCACGAATCGGCGTTGAAGGGGGGCGAGATCGTGAAGCTGCCCAAGTTCACCCTGGTGGGGTAGTGAGGGGCTAGATAATTCTGAACGTCGCGAGGGATGAGGCCGGATGCAGCTTCATCCCTCGTTCGCATTATGGTGGAATCCTTGTGGTGCGGGCGTCCCGCCTGCCTGGACTCTCTCGCGCCC
>JBBSKK010000318.1:0-4839 GCA_038256395.1 Cytophagales bacterium
AGTCGGTAGGCCCACCTTCTTGATATTTTCGAAGAGCAATTCGGCGATAGGCTGGTTGAAATGCCCCGGCCAGGCCGAGCCGAGTACTTCGTAGGTAAATTTCGTATCGGTGATCGACGGGGGCGTTTTTAGTGCGTTTCGACTGGGCGGTGGCGAGGGTAGTGGTTAAGGCCAGCATTGTCCAGAGCACCGGAAGTATCGGTTTTTTCATGCAAAGAGATAATTTTGTAATGATGAAAGAGTTTAAAACAAATGGCTCGTCAAGGTGCTTAACTTCCGTATAAACTTCAATTAATTTCCCCATTAATGTACTTATGCGAGCCATCGCAGTAGGGCAGCTTGCGGGATAGCCCACAAGTGCAGTCGTTAATACCCTTGCCATCGAGAATTTGCTGTCGGTACTTCTCAATCCTCGATTCCCGGGTTTTGGATTGTTTAGCGGCCGAAAAATAAAGATTGTAGGCTCTTTGCCGTCCCGGCGTCAAGGCGTCGAAAGCCGTTTTCAAGTCAGGGCTTTCCTTCAACTTGGTAAAAAGTTCTTCGGGAAATACTAGGTCGGCACTTTCTTTGAGGTCCACCTTCAAGCCCGTTTTTTCTATTTCTACGGCTTCGTAAATATAAGCTTTCAAGCTAGGTTCTAGCTCGACTATTTCCTTGACGCTGGTAAATCTGAACAATCGAACCGACTGCGAATTCTCCCCCGGCGCAACTAAAATATCTTCCGCATCCTGCAACAATACGCCTTTAAAAAAACTAAGCGCACAGTATTGCTTGAACCCACCGAGCAGGGCGACGTTGCTTTCCTGAAACGTGTAGCAAGGCACCCGCCACTTCAATTCTTCGGTCAGGCCACAGTCGAGCAGGATGGTTCTCAATTTCGCCAACTCTTCCTGCCAAGCTTTTACTTTGCTCAAATACGCATCGACCTTGGGATTCGTCATGCTGCTATTGGTTGGGAGGATGTAATTTTTTACTAAAAAATTTGGAAAACCAATCGCGCCGACGCGAAAAGCGGCAGAGTGCTTCGATCCTTTTAGCGATTAAATGTAGAAAAAGATTTCCGACCTTACAACCACTTTCCCAACGCTCGCATACTTTCCACGTTGTGCGCCGATGCAAACACATCCACGTGCGGCAGCGCGGCTTGCATGGCGGCAGTGCGGGGTTCGTAGCCCGGCTGTCCGGCCAGCGGATTCAGCCAGATTACTTTGCGGGATTTCTGCCTGATGCGACGCAGGGAATCGGCCAGAAGTTCGGGTTGGTCGGTATCCCAGCCATCGCTCAGGATGACGACGATAGTTTCGCGGTTGAGTAGTCGCCCGTAGTCGGTAACGAAGGCGTCCAAACTGCCACCCATGCGCGTCCCTCCCGACCAGCCCGTTTCGCGGGCGGCCAGTTTTTGCAGGGCCTGCGGGAAATTCTGCTCTTTCAGGTCCGCCGTGACGCGGTGCAGGTCGGTGCTGAAAACGAAGGTTTCGATGCGCCGGAACACGCGCTGGAAGGCGTACAAAAACTGAATCAGAAACGCGCTGTACAAATCCATCGACTTGCTCACGTCGGCCAGCACCACGAGGCGCATCCGTTGGCGGCGGGGGCGTTTGTAGGCGATTTCCACCAATTCGCCGCCCCGGCGCAGGTTGCGGCGCAGCGTGTTGCGCAAATCGAACTCCCGCGCGTGGAGCGTTTTCTCGCGGCGACGATTCACCCGCCGCGCCAGCGACTGCGATACCTCGCGCAGCAGCCGTTCCAGGTCGGCGAGTTGGTCGGCGGGGATAAGCGAGAAATCCTGCCGACTGAGCGTTTCGGTGGCGGAGTAGGTGGCGGTTTCGGTTTCTTGGGTATTCTTATTGCCGTGCAGCCACCATTTCAGGGCGTCGAAGGAGGGTTGGGTGTTTTTCTGGTAGTTTGATTTTTTACTTTCGTCCTCCTTGATTTTGCTGTCCAGGGCATTTTCCAATTCCCGCCAGTATTTCTCAAAAAGCTCCGTGAACTGCCCCACCTCCTGTACCGAGCGCGTGAGACTGACCTGCAACGCCAGCGCAAAGGTACCCCGGTCGTTGGGCGTCACCAGCACCGCCGCCCGCAGGGCCGTGGCCTCTTCTTCCGGTCCAATGCGGAAGCCGTGGGCGCGGAGATAGCGGCAAAAGGCTACGATGTTGGCGGTGAGGTTGGTGTGGCGGTGGATCATACCCCGTCCAACTTCGACACCACGCCCATTTTCTCGTACAACTCGCTTAGCGATAGCTGCGCCGTGCGGGTGTCCTTCCAGTCTTTCAGAATGACGCCCAGGGTTTGTTCGATGATTTCTTTGGGGAGGTGGTCGAAGTGCAGGGCGGCGAGGGCGGTGGCCCAGTCGATGGTTTCGGCGATGCCGGGCGTTTTTTCCAGGCGCAGTTGCCGGAGCTGCTGCATGAAGCGGCAGATCTGCTCCGCCAGTTTTTGTGAAACGCCCGGTACTTTGCCCCGGACAATGGCCAGTTCCTTTTCGTAGTCGGGATAGTCGATCCAGAGGTACAGGCAGCGGCGGCGCAGCGCCTCCGATAGTTCACGGACGCGGTTGCCCGTCACGATCACCTGCGGGATATGCGTGGCTCGGATCGTACCGATTTCGGGAATCGTAATCTGCCAATCGGATAGCACTTCCAGCAAAAAACTCTCGAATTCTTCGTCAGCACGATCGACCTCATCGATCAGCAGCACGGGCGCTTTGTGGTGGGTAATCGCTTGGAGCAGCGGCCGCTTCATCAGGAATTTCTCGCCGAATATCTCTTCTTCCAGCGCATCAGTTTGTCCGTTTACACTACCCTGCGTCTCCACCATTTTCAAGTGTAGCAATTGACGCTGGTAGTTCCACTCATACAGCGCGTGGGAAGCGTCCAAACCTTCGTAGCACTGCAAGCGAATGAGGTCGGTGTCCAGCGCCCGCGCCATCACTTTGGCGATTTCCGTCTTCCCCACCCCCGCCGGGCCTTCGATCAGCAGCGGCTTTTGCAGTTGCATCGACAAATACACCGCCATCGTCACCGCAGGCTCGGTGATGTAGCCCTGGGATTGGAGGAGGGTGGCGATTTGGGGGACGTTCATCTTTAACTTTGACGAGTTGGCATATCGGTTAAGGGTGAAACGGTTAAAGGTCAAACGGGTTTCTACGTTTTCTCATGTTTGAAGTCCGCGCACCTTTTAACCGTTTCACCTTTGACCTTTTAACCAAATTAGACCAATGCCACCAACGCCCTACGACAATAAACCTTTGCCAAATGCAGCCGATATTCCTCCGAGGCGTAGTGGTCGGCGTTGATGTTTTGGCCTTCGGCGGCCAGGGCGGCGGCAGCTTCCAGGGCGGAGGTAGACCAGTCGCCAACGGCTTCTTCTACCCCTTTGTCGCGGAAGGGCGCGTCGGCCACGCCCGTGAAGGCGACTCGGGCCGAACCGTCGAGCAGTCGCGCGGCAGCGCAGCCCACCAAAGCAAAGCGGGAAGCGGGCTGGGTGAATTTCTGGTAGGTCATTTTGGTACCTTCTTCCGGGATGGGGAAACGGATTTCAATCAGAATATCACCATCTTTCAGGGCGGTGGAATAAAAACCCGTAAAGAATTCCGTGGCTGGAACTGTACGCTTCCCTTTTTTGCTCTGAATCACGATTTCGCCACCTGCCGCCAGCACCATCGCCGACCAGTCCGCCGAGGGGTCGGCGTGGGCCAGGCTCCCTCCCATCGTGCCTTTGTAGCGAATCATCGGGTCGCCAATTACGGCGGCCCCTTCCGAAAGCATGGGTAGATGCTTTTGAATAATTTCCGAGTCCATGATTTCGCGGTGCGTGGCCGCGCCACCGATCACGATTTCGTCGCCGTCTTTTTTTATTTTTTTCAAAGAAGCAATGCGGGCGATGTCCACCAGCTTATCAGGCGCACTCAGCCGCAGTTTCAAGGTAGGAATCAGACTGTGGCCGCCCGCCAGAATTTTGGTATCGCCGCCCAAGTGCTCCAGCGCTTCCTCCACCGTGCCAGGCCGGACGTAATCAAAAGGATATGAGATCATTATTTAGTTTTTTAGGATTTAGACTGCATTGCTCGCCATACTCTTTCTCCGGTCAGCGGCATCGGAATGTCCTTGACTTTATGGCCGCCGCTCCATAGCGCGTCGATGACGGCGTTGACTACGGCGGGCGTGGAACCGATGGTTCCTGCTTCACCCGCGCCCTTGACACCCAGCGGGTTGTGCGGACAGGGCGTTTGCTGGCGATCCAGCTCGAACATCGGCAGGTCGTCGGCGCGGGGCATGGCGTAGTCCATGTAGGAGCCGTTGACCAGTTGGCCGTACTCATCGTAAATCGCACCTTCCAGCAAGGCTTGCCCGATACCCTGCGCCAGACCACCGTGGATTTGCCCGTCTACGATCATGGGATTGATGACATTGCCCACGTCGTCCACGGCGATGAAGCGTTGCAGTTTGACCTTACCCGTTTCCTTGTCCACCTCCACCACCGCGATGTGGCAACCGAAGGGATAGGTGAAGTTGGCCGGGTCGTAGAAACTGGCGAAATCCAGGCCCGGCTCCAGCCCTTCGGGATAAACGTGCGGCACGTAGGCGGTCAGGGCCACGTCACCGAAGCTGATGGACTTGTCGGTACCCTTCACCGTCCATTTTCCTTCGGCAAATTCCAGGTCGTCCGCCGCGCATTCAAGCTTGTGGGCGGCGATCTTCGCACCTTTTTCCAATACCTTATCGA
This sequence comes from Cytophagales bacterium, assembly GCA_038256395.1. Classification (GTDB taxonomy): domain Bacteria; phylum Bacteroidota; class Bacteroidia; order Cytophagales; family Spirosomataceae; genus Persicitalea. The sequence goes on from JBBSKK010000318.1 coordinate 4,729, forward strand.
TACTTTTCATGATGGCCGAGCCGCCTACCGCAAGGCTGCGCGAGCCGTAGGTACCCATGCCGAAGGCCACCGCGTCGGAGTCGCCGTGGACGATGTCCACGTCCTCCATCG
>JBBSKK010000319.1:0-4817 GCA_038256395.1 Cytophagales bacterium
ATACTTCTGCACCAACTGCCGTTGCAGGATGTCGTAGTAGCCGTAAGCCTGGTTTTGGGTGCCGCTGACGTTCTGGATGTCGAGGGCGATGGTGCGGCTGTAGCGCGGGTGGTTTTTCTTCCAGTATATCCGCAGGTCGGGCCGGAAGTAGTCTTTCATTTTGATGGTAAAGGCGTCTTTGAGGGGGTACACCGTGCGGCCCTCCGCCCGCGAGGCATCGACGTTAATGGGCGTGTCGCGGAAGCCGCCCAGCCAAATCACGCGGGCGTTGATGCCCCAAATCCCGTTTTTCTGCGTCTTGAACTCCCGACCACTCGTCAGGCTGAAGGTGTGGTTGCCGTTGTAGCGGGTGCTGCGCCGCACACCATCGCCCGCCAGGTAGGTGGCGTTGTAGATCGAACCCGACACCATGAGGTAAAAATTGTCCGTGAGGTATTTGTTATAACTTACCTCGATACCGTAGTTGCGGCCCGTCCCGGCGTTGGTGAGCGGCTGATCCACAAAGCCTTCCACCTGGTTGAGTGTCGAGAAAGTCGGTAGCGGACGTTGGCTCAACGTCGGATCTCCCGTGGCGATAGGGACGTTGAAGATGTTTTGCAAATACGCCTCCACTTTCAGCTTGCCCAACGTGCCGAAGTTGCGCTGGTAGCCCGCCACGAAATGATGAGCGCGGGTGGGTTCGAGCCGCCGATTGGGCAAATCCTCCTTGGATTGGCCCAACTCGACCACCGACAAATAAACCTGCGGTTGCTGCAATTGGCTATGCAATCCGTAGGACAAACTGAAAGAATTCTGCCGATCGGCCTGGAAACGGATGGAAGCCCGGGGTTCCAGCGAATGGGTGTTGTTGTACGTATAGTGCAGGTAGTGCAGCCCGACGTCGGTCGTCAGGCGCGGAGTGGGCTGCCATTGCCAGGAGACGTAGGGCTGGATTATCATGCCTTGCAGGCGACCTTCTGCCACTTCGTCGCGCGTGACGGACTTTACGCTGTCGGCTTGGTAGGTCAGGAAGGCACCCGCTTTGAGCAGACTGCTGGTACTCAAACGGTGGCTGACGGCCGTGGTAAACGAAATGCGGGTTTTGCGATTGGCGTCTTGCTCGGTCAGGAAGCGTTTTGAAGTATTGGACATGGAATGAATATAGCCGTTGCGCGAATTTTCCAGCGCGGAGGCGATCAACACCGTTTTCAGGCCCGTTTTCGCGCCCAGTTGCACGGTATGTGTCACGCCCAATGCGCCCATTTTGCTTTTGAAATCAATATCGTAGCCGTCTTTCTGGAAAACCCATTCACTGGTGTCGAGGCTGGCCTTGAAGATATTGCTGCTCGCGCCGCCCATGCCGAAGACAGTGAACTCGCCCGCTTTTTTGGTGGGGAATGAAAGATTGAAGGACAAATCCTGATATCGAATGTCCTCGCCACCAAAAGTGACGCCCAACGCCCCCAACAATCCGGTGAACGAGTAGCGGTAGTTGACGAGGTACGACGCCTTGGAGTTTTTGGACAAAGGCCCTTCCGCTGCCACATCGAAGCCGATGAGTCCGGCCTGGGCCGTGAATTCCTGTTTCTCGTCGTTGCCCTTGCGCAGCCGCATATCCATCACGCCCGACAGCGCATTGCCGTACTCGGCGGGAAAAGCCCCCGTCAGGAAATACGAATCGCCCATCAACTGCGTACTCAGGATGTTGACCCCGCCGCCCGTCTGCGTAGCGCGGTCGCTGAACGTCCCGGCGTTGGAGGTATGGTTGGGGTTCACGATTTCGACGCCTTCCAGCCGCCACTGCATTCCGTTGGGGTTGGTGCCTCTAATCACCAGTCCGTTGGCCTGGTCGTTGGCCGTGGCCACACCGGGAAACGACAATGCCAGCCGCGCTGGGTCGAGGTAGGTGGCGGCGTAGCGCAGCGTCTGCTCGGGCGTGATTGTCTGGATGCTGTTGTAGGCAATGGGCCGACTACTGCGGATGATGGCCGCATCGAGTTGCTTGCCCGCCTGCTTCAAGCGCACTTCCACGACTTCTTCCTTGCCCGATTCCAGCAGAATTTCCGGCACGGCCATCGTTTCGTAGCCCAGGTAAGAAACCGAAAGATTGTAGCGTCCGGTAGGAAGCTGGTCGAAGCGAAAAGCCCCCGCTGCATTACTCACCGTACCTTTTTCGGTGCCGACGAGTTGGACGGTCGCCCCGGCCAGCGGCTGGTTGGTGTCGAAGTCCCTGACGTTGCCGCGCAGGGTGGAGGTGAGCGTTTGGGCCTGGCAAAAGGTGATGGTGAGGAGTATAGAGAAAAATAACCGCAGCATTTTGAAGAAACAAGTGGGTTGAGAGAAGGTGTCGAACGTTGCTTTGATAAACGGAATATGAAAAATAGCCGTTTCACAATAAGCTACCTTTGACCCAAAGCTAATCATCACGGGAGACAATCCTATACCGGTTGACGATTCGACAAGGGCGTGTTTCCTCAATCGCCTAAGCGTATCAGCCTCTTGCGGCGTGCTGTGTTCCTGTTGTTTGACTACCTGACCACGACCAGTTTATCCTCGGCATAGGTTTGGCTGGCAAGGGCGGTAATCTTCCATCGGGGTGCCGAACCGTTGAATTTTAAAAAGATTGATTCCTCAATTAGCCCGTCTGCTCTCTTCTTCCGAACCCGTGCGCCGCTGCCGGGATGCTTTTACTTTCTGGTTGCCAATTGTGTAGCTAATATTAAGCAAAGCGACTCTGGTATCAAATTGCACTTTTGCATTCGACACGAGTCTGCCAGGTACATTCATTCGAGCTATGATACGGTTGGTATAAAAAACATCCTGCAAACTGAATTTGACCTTGAGCGCCTTGGTAACGGCTTTCTGCACACCAATATCCATAGAACCCAGCCAAGGGGAGGAATTGAGAAACTGGGTGGCTGGTGTTACCACCCAGCCAGATAGCTCAGCCGTCCAGCCCTTGCCGAACACGAAAGCGTTGTTCACGTTCACTCGGCCAGCCAGGTTGTTGATGCTTATGGATTCTGTTTCATAATCCAATTGGTATTGGTTGAAATAACCCATGGCGGTAGTCTGTACCTGCCAGCCTTTGGTGATCGTAAAAGGCAGACCCGCCGTGAAGGAATAGCCCTGCGCGTTTCCGACATTTTGTGAAATACGATACCTTTTGTTCCCTTCTAGTGCGTAAAATATGAAATCCACGAAATCGGTGGTCATGTTAGCGCCTAGTGATAGGAAAATGCCGTTTTTAAGCCCATAGCGCAGCTCGAAAGCCGAGGTGTACTGGGGCCGGAGAAACGCATTTCCCTGGGAGAAAGCAAATGGATCGACGTAAGACCGCGCGGGATTCAGGTTCTGGTAATTGGGACGGTCGATGCGGTAGCTGTACGAAAAGCTCAGCGTCGCTCCGTGCAATAGCGGACGGGAAACAAATACACTCGGGAAGAAATTGAGGTAGTTGCGGGCAACGACCTGATTCAGCGTAAGGACCGGGCCGCCGATGCGGTTTCCCTCCGAACGGGTATGCTCTGCCCGCAGACCCACCTGCACCTGGGTTTTAAGGCTATCGACTTTACCGATGCCCCCGCTGATACTGGCGTAGGCCGCCCCTACCCGCTCGGAATAAATAAAGTGGTTTGAAAGCTCGGGGTTTATCTGGACATTATCCGAAAGGCCATCCCGAACCGTCAGGTCATTGTCCGTAGTGACGTCGGCCATTTTCAGGCCCGTTTCCATTTTCCAGCCGTTGGCCAGTCCCCGACTGTAATCAGCCTTGGCCGTCCGGATTTTTACGGTAGTGGGCTGAAAATTCAGGAGGGAATTGGTAGCAGCATTGTCACCATCGGGAGAAATGGTGTTCGTAAACAGCAGATCGTTGGTGAAATCGCTATTAAACTGACCATAGTCTATGTCGGCGCTCAGTTGCCCCTTTTTGCCAAAAGAATGTTGCCCATTAAAGTTTACAATATGATTCTTACTCAAGGAGTTGATCGTTTTTCGGGTATCGGTCTGCAAGTAGACTGGCCCACCTTCGGTTCTGGAAAATATGCTTTGGGCTGTCCCATCTTCCTGGTGGCGACTCCAAAGTCCGGTCCAAACGACGCCAATAATGGTATTTTTTGTGGGTGAAAAGTCAAGACCAGCCTTGGCATTCTGCCCTAGATCTCTCATTGGCAGGTAGGTGGTGGAAGTCCCATAAGTTTGTCTTCTGGGATCGGACTCTGTCGGATCGGGCTGAATTGAAGAGAACAATAAATGAAAGAGATTCCCCCCACGGTTTAGGCTGTACGAGCCAAACAGATTCAGCTTAGCCGTGCGGTTATTCAACTGCAAGCTGGCACGCTCACGATCATATATTCCTGACCCGCCCGCCACCGAAAGGGCACCGTTGGTGCCCAGGCTTGCGTTCTTTTTGAGCTTGATGTTGATTATGCCCGAGCTTCCGGCGGCATCGTAGCGCGCGCCGGGATTGGTAATCAGCTCGATGGTGGCAATGTTATCGCTCGACATCGTACGTAACAGCGCGACCACATCCTGCTGGGATAGGTAGCTTTGTTTGCCGTCGATCTGCACGATAACCCCATCCCTTCCCTTCAATTGGATCAGGTCATTTTGGTAATCCACCGTTACGCCCGGTGCTTTTTGCAACACTTCCAGCGCCGTGCTTCCGCTCCCGATGATGCTGCCTTCCACGTTGACAATCATGCGGTCTATCTGCTGCTCCACAAAGGGCTTTTTGGCCGTTACCTGCACTTCTGCCAGATTGCCGATGAGTTCGGGCAGCGTCAAAGCGGGCAAGCGGGTTGGGTTGGACAGCACATCGACCACGGTCGAATACA
>JBBSKK010000320.1:0-4813 GCA_038256395.1 Cytophagales bacterium
GCTGAATGCGAAGTTGATCTCGGGACGGGTACAAACTACCTCCGCCACGAGCTTGCCCTTGAAAAGCGATTTCCACTCCACGGAAAGGTCCATTTTCGGAATCGCAATGAAAGGTTTCTCGATTTTGCCATCGATTTTGCGGATATTGAGGCTGTCGATTTGGTAAGCTCCTCGGTACAGCGCAATGTCCACGTCGCTGACGTGGCCCGTGTAGCCATCCAGGTCGGCCAGGGTTTTGTTCACGTACTTCAACACGAAGTAAGGAAGCAGCAGCCGCGCGACGATCAGCAGCACGACGATGCCCAGGATTATTTTCACCCACTTTTTCAAAATGCAGGATGGGTTTGGTGTAAAAAAGGGAGTTCCCGTTTTATGGGAACTCCAAAGCTAAGTGTTTCTGTATAAAATTGGTGCCAGAAAGGCACACTACACCACTACCACCGGCGGATAAACCGCTCCGTCCTCTATCTTCTCCTTTTTCTCTTCGGGATAAACGAACTTCATGGGTCGCGAGACAGTATCGGGCAGCAGCGCGGCAGCCAGGACTTCGTCCACCGTGTCCACGTAATGGAACGACAGGTCTTTGATGTAGTCGGCCTGGACTTCGTCCACGTCCTTCTTGTTTTTAATGCAAAGAATAATTTCCTTGACGCCCGCCCGGCGGGCCGCCAGGATCTTTTCCTTGATACCGCCCACGGGCAGCACCTTACCGCGCAGCGTGATTTCGCCCGTCATGGCCACAAACGGCTTCACACGCCGCTGGGTGAAGATGGAGGCCATCGAGGTGAGCATCGTAATGCCCGCCGATGGGCCGTCCTTGGGTACCGCCCCGGCGGGCACGTGGACGTGCAGATCGTAGTGGTTGAACACGCGGTAGTCGATGCCCAGCCGCTCGGCGTGGGCCTTGAGGTAGGAGAGGGCCGTTACGGCGGATTCCTTCATCACGTCGCCGAGTTGGCCCGAGAGCGTCAAAACGCCCTTCCCGCGGCTCAGGCTGGTTTCGATGAACAGGATTTCGCCGCCCACCGAGGTCCAGGCCAAGCCTGTAACGACGCCCGCGATGTCGTTGTCCTGGTAGAGGTCTTTGTCGAAAATCTCCGCCCCCAACAGTTTCTCGACCTGCTCTTCCTTCACGGTTTTGGAATATTCCTGCTCCATGGCGATGGACTTGGCCACTTTACGCATGAGCGTCCCGATTTTTTGCTCCAGATTCCTAACGCCCGATTCGCGGGTGTAGCCCTCGATGACTTTTTGCAGGGCCTTGTCCTCGATTTTGACGTTGGTCGCTTTCAGGCCGTTTTCTTTTCGCTGTTTGGGTACCAGGTATTTCTTGGCGATTTGCAGTTTTTCCTCCATCGTGTAGCCCGTCATTTCGATGATTTCCATGCGGTCGCGCAGGGCAGGATTGATGGTTTCAAGGGAGTTGGCGGTGGCGATGAACAGCACTTTCGAGAGGTCGTACTCCACCTCCATAAAATTGTCGGTGAAGGAAGAATTCTGCTCGGGGTCCAGCACTTCCAGGAGGGCAGAGGCCGGGTCGCCCCGGAAGTCGGAACTTACCTTGTCGATCTCGTCCAGAATAAACACCGGATTGGAAGAGCCCGCCCGCTTGATGAGCTGAATCACCTTGCCGGGCATGGCCCCGATGTAGGTCTTGCGGTGGCCGCGAATCTCGGCTTCGTCATGGACGCCGCCCAGCGCCATGCGGATGTACTTGCGGTTGAGGGCCTTGGCCACCGACTTACCCAGCGAGGTTTTGCCCACGCCCGGCGGGCCATACAGGCACAGGATGGGGGCCTTCATATTGTTTTTTAATTTCAAAACCGCCAGGTACTCCACGATGCGCTCCTTCACTTTTTCCAGCCCGAAGTGTTCGGCGTCGAGGATTTTCTGGGCCCGCACCAAGTCGAAATTGTCCTTGGTGTATTCTTCCCAGGGCAGTTCCACCAGTGTTTCGAGGTAGTTGAGTGTCACGGGATACTCGGGTGCCATTGGGTTGAGGCGCTGCAGTTTATTGATCTCCCGGTCGAAGTGCTGCTGGACTTCTTTGGACCATTTCTTGTCCAAAGCCTTGATCCGCAGATCGTCCATCTCGCGCTCGGGACTGTCGATGCCGAGCTCGTCGTTGAGTACCTTAATTTGCTGCCGCAGGAAGTAGTCGCGCTGTTGCTGGTCGATGTCCGAGCTGGCCTTGGACTGAATTTCACGCTTCAGTTCCAGCATTTCGATCTCCTTCATCATGTATTGAAGCAGCAGCGTAGCCTGCTTATGGCCGTTTTTTTCTTCGAGCAGTTTTTGCTTGTCGACTACGTCCACGTTGATGTTGGAGGACAGGAAGTGGATCAGGAAAACCGGGCTTTCGATGTTGTCGAGGGCGATTCGGGCCTCCTGCGGAATCTCGGGATTGAGCCGCATGATGCGGTGCGCCCCGTCGCGCAGCGAATTGAGCAACGCCTTGGATTCCTTGCGTTTGGGCGAAGCAAAGGAATCGTCGATGCTCTCGATTCGGGCTGTGATGTAGGGGTCTTCACGGACGATTTCCTTGATCTGGAAACGCTGGCGGCCCTGCACGATGATGGTGACGTTGCCATCGGGCAGCGTGATCATTTTCAGGATGTGGGCCACCGTCCCGATTTTATACAGGTCGCCGGCGCTGGGGTCCTCTTTCTGGGGCTTGGCCTGCGTGACCGCCCCCATAATGCGCTGGTTGATATCGGAGTTGCGGTAGATTTTCTTGACTAGCCGAATGGCCTTCTGCCGCACTACCGTCACGGGAATCACCATGCCGGGAAACAGCACCGTGTGCCGAATGGGCATGATGGGCAGTTCATCGGGCAAATCCAGGGGTTCTTCGGGACCATCGGGGCCACCAATGGGTACTATTTCCAGGCTATCGAGATCGGAGTCGGTTACCAACAATTGACTATATAAGTCTGAGTTTTCAAAATTCATGCGAGAAGGCAATGAGAGAATTATTTTTACAGCGCTTGTACGCTTTTTCCTTTTTTAAATAAATACGTTTTGCGGTCGTCGCCCCACTTGGCGTTGACCATGTTGACTTGGTCGTCGAAGGCTTCCATGAGCAGTTCGTTTTTCATCACCCAGCCTTCGGGGTTGCCCGAAAAGGGGACTTCCAAATACAGCCAAGTGGCATCGGCTTCTGCTTCTTTGCCAATATAATTAAAAGTCCGCAGCTTCCGCTCGGGGTCGGCGAGGACGAAATGTTTGCGCAGGTACTTTTCTACGAGCAGATTATTGTCATCGCCGTTGCGCAGCAGAATCCGTCGATTTTCGTTAGCCAGCGAAAGCCCTTTTTCCAGGTCGTCGGTAAAAGCCCGAATGCTTATTTCCAGCGTTTTCTGGGACGAATCAAAGTTTAACTTCGTCACGCTGATATGGTATTCGTGGATAGGACGAGCCGATGCTAGTGACACCACTATCAGAATGATGAGTGATAAGTGATGAATGATGGGCGGCTTCCTGTTCGGCAAAATTTGGTGGTAAATGTATTCAGAAGAATCTCTGGGTCAGCAAAGTAAGAATGATAAGTGGCCTGAGCTTCCCGTAATAATTCATCACTCATCATTCATCTCTCATCACTAAAAAACCGCTTTCCACACATCGTTAAATATGGCAAACGCCATGATGCCCAGCAGCAGCACCATGCCCACTTTCTGGGCGTTTTCCAGGAAGGCGTCGGAGGGCTTGCGGCCCGAGATAATTTCGTAAAGCAGAATTACTGAATGGCCGCCGTCCAGGGCCGGAATCGGCAGGGCGTTCATGAAGGCCAGGATCATCGACAGCAGCCCCGTCAGAAACCAAAAACGGCCCCAGTCCCACACGCCACCAAACATTCGGGCGATGCCGATAGGGCCGCTCAGGGCCTTGGAGGCCGATACCTCACCCCGGAATATCTTGCCAAAACCTTTGATATTGTTATAAACCACACCGAAAGCCTCGTTGGTACCCGCAACTACCGCCTCGGGGAAAGAGTATTTTACAGTAGTGTAGTCAAGACCACTTTTAGCACGGAAGCCAATCGTGCCATCCTCCATTACTTCTACGGGAAGGGCCAGATTTCCGCCGTTTCGTTGCACCGCCAGCGAAACGCTTTTTCCCTTGGCAGCATCCAGAGCGTCTTGCAACTGGTGAAAATACTGGATGGATTGGCCGTTCACCCCCACGATGCGATCACCGGCTTTCAGCCCGGCCTCCTCGGCGGGAGTTTCCGGTACCACTTCGCCAACGGTGAAAGGCTCGATGGGGCGAATGAACGTACCGCGCTGCTCGGGTTCCGACAGTTTTTCGATGAGGCCGTTGGGAACGTCCACGTCGATTTTCTGCCCGTCGCGCTCTACGGTATAGTAGCTATTGTTGCCCAGCATCACTTCTGAGCCGATCGCCAAGTCGAAATTGGTGAAGTCTTTGCCGTTGTAAGCCATAATCTTATCGCCCGTGCGCAGACCGATTTCCTGCGCCAGCGGCCCGGCCACGATGCCGTAGCGGTTCACTTCTTCTTTGGAGAGGTAAGAGTCGCCATTTTGGTAAGCCAGGGCGATGAAGATGACGATGCCGACGACGATGTTGACGATAATACCGCCCAGCATCACAACCAGCCGCTGCCAGGCGGGCTTGGCCCGGAATTCCCAGGGTTCGGGTTCCTGATCCAGGGTTTTGGTGTCCAGCGATTCGTCGATCATGCCGGAGATTTTCACGAAACCGCCCAGCGGAATAGCCCCGATACCGTACTCGGTTCCGCCGCGGTGAATGCTCCAAATCCGGGGTGGGAAGCCGATGAAGTACTTCTCGACCC
>JBBSKK010000321.1:0-4812 GCA_038256395.1 Cytophagales bacterium
AGCGTTGAACAGGGATTGCTGGCGCAGTCGGAGGAGGGCGTGGCCAAAGTGGAGCAACTCGCCACCGATGCCGACTATCAGGCGTTTCTGAATCGCTATCAACCCATGCGGGCACTCATCGAAAAACAACGCGCCGAGTTTCGGTGATGGTGTATTTTTGGCTGTCGGCTGTCGGCTGTCGGCTGTCGGCTGTCGGCTGTCGGCTACGCTCAGCCTGACAGCCAAGTACTCATAAACTCATAGACTCATAGACTCATAGACTTAACATGGAGAATGCTGGGCTTAGGGCGGGAATACCGCCTTTTCAACGGCAAGCAGATTATCGGGATTTTGAAAAATGATTTCTGGAACCGGAAGGCTTACGGGGAATTTAAGGGCTTTTTGGTGCGGTTTGAGCAGGAGGGTTTTGGCAAAAAGCAGGCCCGGATTCTGGACATTGAAGGCGAAAAAGTATTGGGTACTGTTAGATTCAAAACTTCGCCCCGTGCGGCCAGCATTACTTATGAAGACGAGAATTTCGATTGGAATACTTTAAATAAAAAGTCGCGCAGTAGCTGGGTCGTCAGGAACGAGGAAGAGGAGTCTCAGTACCTCGCCGAAGGTTTTATGGGAAGCCGGGGAAAAATTACCGACGCCTATTTGCCGCCGATTGTGCTGCTGGCGGGCTTGTACGTTCGAGGTTATTTTTTAAAAAAACGGATTCTGACCCTTGCGGGCTTGTTTTTAGCGGGTCTCATCGCGGGACTTTTTATAGGTTCCTTTGCGAGTTGACCCAAGTTGAATGGGTATGAAAGCATTAAAAATCATTGGTATCATTGTGGGCGTGCTTGTCCTGGCCTTTGCCGGGCTGGCGGCTTATGCCTATTTCACTTATTTCAATTTTGAGGGAGATTATGTCGCCAATTTTATTGCCAAAAACCCAGACAAAAGTGCCTTGTACTGGGTGCGAAACGATAGTCTGATTGCCGAGAAAAATCCCGACCGCAAGATGCCGCTGGCCAGCACAGTCAAAATTATCATCGCCATCGAGTTCGCCGAGCAGGTTTCTTCCGGCAAAATCAATCCGCAGGAGAAAGTGCCGCTCAGCGAGTTGTCGCGGTTTTACATTGCCGATACCGACGGCGGGGCGCATCCGGCCTGGTTGAAGCAGATGAAAGAGAAAAATCTGGTGGCGGATGGCACGGCTTCGCTGCTGGAAATTGCCAAAGGCATGATTCGCCATAGCAGCAACGCCAACACCGAGTACCTGATGTGGCGGCTGGGCCTGGCCTCCATCAACGCCGAGTTGACCGAGCTGGGGCTGACGAAACACGACTCGCTGTATCCGTTCGTGTCGGCGCTGTACGTATGTTCGGAGGAAAATTCGGCCAAGGGGCTGAAACTGATGGGCATGGATTTGTACAAAAAGAAAGCCCTGCACTATTTCGAAGTGCTGAAAATGGACACGACCATTAAGGAGAAATTCAACCGCGCCCATGTCAGTATGCCCGTGCAGCGCGTGTGGTCCGACCGCCTGCCCGGCAGCACGGTGCGCGAGTACGACGGCATTTTGCAAAAAATCCAGAGCCGTACCTACTTCGACCCCACAGCCCAGAACACGCTGGAAGAGATCATGGAATGGCCGATGGAAGCTTTTGACAGCAACCGAAAAAAATACCAGCATTTGGGCGCGAAGGGTGGCTCGACGGCATTTGTGCTAACTTACGCCCTCTACGCTACCGGCAAAAACGGCGACCGCACCCGACTGACGTTCTTTTTCGACGACCTTACGACCGTGGAAAGCACATTTTTGCAGTCTATGCTGAGTGGATTTCAGCAAAAAGTACTTTCGAGCGATGAAAAGGAATGGCAGGAAATCTTTAAAACACTAAACACCCCGCCGCCCGGCGACTAGCTTTTTACCAAAACCGCATGAAATACCTTTTACTCCTGCCGCTATTCGGCCTGTCGCTCACCGCCTTTGCCCAGTCCGAAGCGGCGCACTTGGAAGAATTACAGCAGAAATGGACCAACGCCAAAGCTTACACGATGGCCCTAGCCGAATCAATGCCCGCCGAAAAATACAGCTTCCGTCCGGTGGAAAGAGAAATGACCTTTGGCACCCAGATGGTGCATTTGTCGTCGAATATGGTGTGGCTGTGTTCTGAATACCTTACCGACAAAAAGCCGCCCCGCATTCGCCAGGAAGTGGATGGTTTTGCGAATAAATCAAAAGACGAGGTGCTGAAAGTCCTGGAAGAATCCCTGGACTTTGCCTCGGCCACCCTGAAAGATTTCGACCCCAAACAACTCAACGAGACCGTCAAGTTTTTTACTGGCCCCATGACCAAGCGGCAAATCATCAACCTAATGAACGACCACCTGACCCACCATCGGGCCCAGGCGATCGTGTATTTACGGCTGAATGGCGTGCTGCCGCCGAAGTATGTGGGATGGTAGGGAAGGAGGCACAAAGGGGCAGAGGCACAAAGGCACAAAGTGGAGTCTTGTGGAAGAAGCTGAGTAAGCGTTTCAAGAATTCTAGTTTTATTAAGTGCCGTAGGCATGGAACATATTGTAGCCCCGGAATTCATTCCGGGGAGATGAGCGTAAATAATTAACCAGAGTGCCGTAGGTACGGAACATTCCAACGAAAAAATCGTCTTTTGAAAAAAATAATCGAAACCTCCGAAATATCGCGCCGCTACATTATGGGAAACCAAGTGGTGGACGCTTTGAAATCCGTTACCATCTCGGTCAATAAGGGCGAGTACGTTGCTTTTATGGGGCCGTCCGGGTCGGGAAAGTCCACGCTGATGAACATTATTGGCTGTCTGGATACGCCGACCTCGGGTACTTACATCCTGAATAATAAGGACGTCAGCGACATGACGGAGAGCGAACTGGCCGAAATCCGCAACAAAGAAATTGGGTTTGTGTTCCAGACCTTCAATTTGCTGCCGCGCATTTCGTCGCTGGATAACGTGGCCCTGCCGCTCATTTATTCGGGTCTCAACAAGTCTGACCGCACCGAAAAGGCCAACTTGGCCCTATTCAATGTAGGCCTGGGCGACCGGGGCCACCACCGCCCCAACGAGCTTTCGGGCGGACAGCGGCAGCGCGTGGCTATCGCCCGCGCTCTGGTCAACAATCCCAGCATCCTGCTGGCCGACGAACCCACGGGTAACCTCGACTCCAAGACTTCCTACGAAATCATGGACCTCTTCGACCAACTGCACAGCAAGGGCAACACCATCGTGATGGTGACGCACGAGGAAGACATCGCCCTGTACGCCCACCGTGTCGTCCGCCTACGCGACGGACTGGTGGAGTCGGACACGGTGAATCCGAATCCTACGAAGGTGAAGCATATATTGGCGCAGGATTAGTTAGTTGAGAGTTGAGAGTTCAAATTCGCCTTTTCGCCTCAACAAATTTCTCATTATCAAAACACCTTCTCGTAAAGCTCCCGCTGCTCGGCGGGCTGTTTTTCCAAATCCACTTCCAGAATCTCGAAGACGTTCTTCGTAATCGTGTGGGCGATGTCGCCCGTAGGCAGATCGTTGCAGTCCAGGCCGAAGGGGTCTTCGATTTCGCTGCCCATCATTTCGATGCCGATGAAGGTGAAGAAAATGAAGGTGACCAGCGGAATGGTGAAGTACCCGAAATCCCGCACCAGGCCGAAGGGTAGCATCGACGAGTAGCCCAGAATCAACAATTTGATATAGACGCTGTACGAAAACGGAATCGGCGTTTTCTTAATCCGCTCGCAGGCTCCGGCGATGTCGAGCAGGGCCTGGGTGTGCGGCTTCATGTTGCGGGTGTCGTCGCCCGTGATGACTCCGCTACGGTAGAGAGTTTGGGTTTTCTGAAAAATCAGGGAAGAAATGTGGCTGGGAATGTGCTTGTACCGCTGATACTCGGCTGCTTCTTTGGGGCTGAGGTGAATCAGCTCCTCCATGCGGGTGCCTTGCCGTAAATGTTCTTTCAGGGAGAGGCAAAAGTTGGAAATCAGCGTGGCCAGTTCGGCGCGGCTGCGGACGTCGCCTTCGGGGAAAATGGCGTGGGCCGTCACGGCCAGGTTGCGGCAGTGGTTCACCAGCGCGCCCCACTGCTTGCGGCCTTCCCACCAGCGGTCGTAGGCGGTGTTGGTGCGGAAGACCAGCAGCACGCTCAGCACGATGCCCAGCAGGGAGAATATGTTGGAAGGCGCGTGGGTTTGCAGGTCGAATTCCAAGACCGCGACGCAAAAAATGGTGGTAAAAAAGGCAACGCCCGCCGTGCTGCGCATCATTTTACGCATTGTCCAGCTTTTGGTAAGGTGAGCGATGTCGCCCAGAAAGTGTTTGTTGGTTTCGTAAACGATCATTGTTGAGTTGGGTTTTAAAAGTTTTTCAGGTTTGAACGTTGAGAATATAAAAGTAAAATAAAGGTTACGCAATTTTTGAATTGGTTTTCCTAACCTGGTCCGGCTGTGAAACCTGAGACGCCGATGGTTCTGCCGCTTTGCAGAATTCCAAAAAAGCCTCGTTGTCTGTCATAAACTGCCGCAGCCTTTCGGCGGGCGTTTTTGAGAGCCAGATTTTTAGCTGTAATTCTTTAATGTGTTGGGGTGTGTCGGTCAATTCGGTAGTAAGTTGAAGGTATCGAGATTTAACTCTCCGAGCCATTTATTGATGTAAAGCCAATCCAGCGTTGTCAGTTGCGAAAGGTTTTTAATGTCCTCCATCTGCAAAGCCGACTGGTATTCCTGTATCCAGATTATTTTAGAGAGTAACAGGTCTTCCGCCGAAACCAGGTAAACTTTTTTGCCAAAATAATTCATCAAAATCC
>JBBSKK010000322.1:0-4799 GCA_038256395.1 Cytophagales bacterium
GGTATTCGGCAATAGTGACCTGCAATTTTTCCAGTACCTGCGTTGGAACGTGGACTATCGTAAGTACTGGCCCGTAGCGCGGCGGTCGTCGTTTGTGGCGCGGGTCAACGCGGGCAGCGTGTACAGCTACGGCGTAAATTCGGTGCCGCCTTACGAGAAGTACTTCTTCGCCGGTGGCTCCAACAGCGTCCGGGCTTGGCTGCCGCGCCGCCTTGGGCCAGGCGCGTCGCCGCCGCGCATCACTACGGCAAACTTCACGGTAGAAGCCCCCGGCGAACTGCTGCTGGAAGGGAATTTGGAGTACCGGGGCCACCTTGTGCATTTCTTCGGCGACATCAATTACGCCCTTTTCCTCGACGCGGGCAACGTTTGGACGCTGCCTACCACGACCAGCGCCAAAACGGGCGAGTATGCAGCAGGTGATTTCCGCTGGGATGAATTTAGCAAGCAAATCGCACTAGGGACCGGCTTTGGTCTTCGCTACGACTTACAGTACTTCGTCATTCGCTTCGATTTCGGCCTGAAACTCTACGACCCCAACCGCCAGGCATTTGTCTTAAACGAATTTTCGTGGAGAAAACCGTTCAGCCCCCGGCAGCCGAATTATCTTAATTTCAATTTAGGCGTTGGCTATCCTTTTTGACGGGGCCGCCCTCGCGGTGGACATTGGACATTGGACATTGGACATTGGACATTGGAATTTCTGAGGTAGCGTTTTCTGTTCAAAGATCAGCAGTCTTAATTTTTCGTTAAAATACTGACACTTTGTCAGCATTTTCAGTATTTATTCCTATTTTTGCAGACCAATCTATTTACATCAACACATCAATCTCAATTCAGCGCCGGGCGGGCGTTCCAGTCACACGACCGCGCGGGCGGCCCCGTCAACAATTCAACAATAAATGAGCATTGCCTTAAAAATATTAACCTCCGAAGACAAGGAAGCCTGCGAAACGGTGAAAGTGAGCGAGGAGGAGGTTTCTTTGGATAAAAAAAAGCTGTTCATCGAAAGCTACGGCTGTCAAATGAATTTTTCGGACAGCGAAATCGTCGCCTCCGTCATGCGTGGGGCGGGATTTGCCACGACTTCTAATGAGCAGGACGCCGACCTGATTTTCCTGAACACCTGCGCCATTCGCGACAACGCCGAGCAGAAAGTCCGCAACCGCTTGCAGCAGCTCAACCATTTAAAGAAAAAGAAACCCGGTATGCTCATCGGTGTGCTGGGCTGCATGGCCGAGCGACTGAAAGCCAAGCTGTTGGAGGAGGAGACAATGGTGGACATCGTCACTGGCCCCGACGCCTACCGCGACTTGCCACGCCTGATCGAGGAAGCCGAAGCGGGGCAAAAAGGAGTGAACGTCCTGCTTTCCCGCGAGGAAACCTACGCCGACATTTCGCCCATCCGCCTGAATTCTAACGGCGTGACGGCCTTCATTTCCATCATGCGTGGCTGCAACAATATGTGCAGCTTTTGCGTGGTGCCCTTCACGCGGGGCCGCGAGCGCAGCCGTGACCCGCAGAGCATTGTGCGCGAAGCCCAGGAATTATTTGCGCAAGGCTACCGCGAGGTGACGCTGCTGGGCCAAAACGTGGATTCGTACAGTTACAGCGTTGCCCAAAGCGGCGAGCAACCCTACGATTTCGCCGAGTTGTTGGGTATGGTCGCGCGCGTAAATCCCGATCTAAGAGTCCGATTTAGCACTTCCCACCCGAAGGACATTACGGACCGGGTGCTATATGCTATGCGCGACAACGATAACGTCTGCAACTACATCCACCTTCCCGCCCAAAGTGGCAACAGCCGGGTTTTGGCCCTGATGAACCGCACCTACGACCGCGAGTGGTATATGCAGAAAATCGACCGCATCCGCGACATTCTGGGCGAGGACTGCGGGATTTCGCACGACATGATCACGGGCTTCTGCACCGAAACCGAAGCCGAACACCAAGATACGCTCTCGCTGATGGAGTACGTTCGCTACGACTACGGCTACATGTTCGCCTACTCCGAACGTCCCGGCACTCCGGCGGCCAAGAAACTAACGGACGACATTCCCTACGATGTAAAGCTCCGCCGCCTCAACGAGGTCATCGCCCTGCAACAAAAGCACTCCCTTGAACGTAACAAACGCCTGGTGGGACGAGTGCATAAGGTACTGGTAGAAGGCGCGTCCAAGCGCTCCGACGAAGATTTACAGGGCCGAAACGATCAGAACAAGGTAGTCGTTTTCCCGAGAGAAAACTTCAAGAAGGGCGACTATGTCCACGTCCTGGTATCAGAGTGCACCGCCGCAACTCTTATCGGAAAAGCAGTAGAAGAAGTGGCCGCATGATGCTGTTTGTCCACGTCTGCACTGTCAACTGTCAACTGTCAACCGTCAACTGAAGAACTTGGAATTAAAAGAAATACAATCCGTCAAAAACCGCTTCGGCATTATCGGAGCCGCACCCGCACTAAACTACGCCATCAACGTAGCCATGCAGGTGGCCGCGACCGACCTCACCGTGCTGATTACGGGCGAGAGCGGCAGCGGTAAGGAGTCTTTTTCCAAAATCATTCACAGCCTGAGCGTTCGCAAGCACGGCAATTTCATTGCCATCAACTGCGGGGCCATTCCCGAAGGCACCATCGACTCCGAACTTTTCGGCCACGAAAAAGGGGCCTTCACGGGCGCTTTGGACACGCGAAAAGGCTATTTTGAAACTACCAATGGCGGGACAATTTTCCTGGACGAAATCGGCGAAATGCCCCTCGGTACCCAGGCCCGGCTGCTGCGGGTTTTGGAAAACGGCGAATACATTCGCGTCGGTGCGTCCAAGACACAAAAAACTGACGTGCGTGTGGTTGCCGCTACCAACGTCAACCTGCTGGAAGCAGTAAACAAGGGAAAATTCCGGGAAGATTTGTATTACCGCCTCAACACCGTACCGATTTACGTGCCGCCGTTGCGCGAGCGTAGCGAAGACGTGCTAATGCTCTTCCGAAAGTTCACCAACGACTTTGCCGAGCGATATCGCACACGGCCCGTCCGCTTGTCCACCGAGGCGCGGCAGGTATTGTTGGATTTCGATTTTCCGGGCAACATCCGGCAATTGAAAAATATCGCCGAACAAATCACCATTCTTGAAACTGACAAAGAGGAATCTATCGACGCCGATACGCTATGGCGCTATCTGAACCCCGTCAATCCGGCATCGCGCCGTCCGATGAGCCAGGCTTTGGTTCCGCTGAGTTTGGGGGAAGACGCGACCTCATTTTCGGAGCGGGAAATTTTGTACAAAGTGCTTTTCGAGATGCGCCGAGACGTGACGGAGTTGAAAAAACTGGTGCGGGAGGTGTTGAAGGACGAGCAGTCCAACCACGAAATTCTGAAAAATCATCAGGAACTGTTCGACAACATCAACCCGACCGATGGGCCAGTTACGGAAACCTCACGGCTGCTGGCGGCGCACGAGGAGCGTCTTTCGAACAATGCGAGGAACGATGGGCCAACTCGTGAGTACACACCATCCAACCGAGTGGTCGATCTCGATCGCTACTCCGAGGCCCGCAGCCAAATTGAGGACGTCGAACACGTGGCCGAAGAAGAGGAATCGCTGTCGCTGGAAGACCAGGAGAAAGACCTCATCATCAAAGCCCTGCGGCGTAATAACAACAAACGAAAGTACGCCGCCCAGGCGTTGGGTATTTCGGAAAGGACGCTGTATCGGAAGATTAAGCAGTATGATATTGATGAGTAGGCAGATATGACGAGGTCGCCCATGCGATTATGAGATATGAGATATGAGATATGAGATATGAGATATGAGATTTTGTCGACACTGATATTTGGCAAGGGGTATCGGAGCTACCTGTCTGTGTTTACGTTCTTGGGGCTTTGCTTTGTCAGTACGAGTTGCGGGGTGTATTCCTTTACCGGGACTAGTTTGTCGCCGGATATTAAGACATTTACCGTGCTAAATTTCAATACGGGCGTGGCGGGTGGCCCGGCTAATTTGCCGATTCAGATCAATGAAAAATTGAAGGAATATTTTCAGCGGAATACCAACCTGACGCTTGTGCCGACGGGCGGCGATTTGATTTTGGAAGGTACCCTGACGGGCTATGATGTGCTGCCCGTGGCACCGACGGCCAACGATCAGGCGGGTTTCAACCGACTGACGGTCACGGTGCAGATACGTTTCACCAATACACTGGATGAAACCAAGGACTTTGACCAGTCTTTTTCGTTCTTCGCCGATTTCCCGCAGGGGCAAACCCTGAACCAAAACGAGGCGCGGTTGCTGCCCGGCATTCTGGATCAGATTGTGCAAAATATCTTTAACAAATCGGCGGCGGACTGGTAGGCCACGCTGGTTTTTAGTACTTTTGGGGCTTTTCCCCTGACCCCAACGCCCTGCGCACTTTAATGAACAAAGTCGATAAAGAAACTTTTGCCTACTGGGTGACACACCCGCAGGACATCGGCTCCGGCAACCTTCTCCGGCTGGAAGAAACGACGAAGGCTTTCCCCTACTGCCAGATCAGCTACGCCCTGCTCGCCAAGGCGGCCGCCGAAAGTGGCTCGTCGCGCCTGACCGAACTGGTACCGCTCGCGGCGGCCCATACCTTGAACCGCGGCGCCTTGCGACGGCTGGTGGAGAACGAGTCGGCCTGGTCGGGTGCACTGCTCGACCGCCTTACCGAGCTGCCGCAAAGCCGGAATGGCTCCCGCGACCGGGCCACGCCCTACGGATATGGCAAACCGATTTCACTCGTTCGCTTCGAGGATCGCTTCGTTAAAACCTTCGAACCA
>JBBSKK010000323.1:0-4796 GCA_038256395.1 Cytophagales bacterium
ACTGCCTAACGAACCTACCCCAAAAAAAACGCACTTCCGGACTCACGCTCCTGTATTACGGCTGGCTGGGTGAGCGGCGCGGCACCGAAACTGCGCGGCAGTTGTTAGCCGCCGACCCCGCCCTGAAAGTGATTATGGCGGGCTGGCTGGCCGACGAGCCGTCCCGAGTTCTTACGCAGCACCCCCGGGTAGAGTGGCTGGGCGTGCTACCCCAGGCAGAAGCGACTGACCTGGCCGCCCGACGCGCCGACTACATCCTGTGCGTGTATGCTCCCATCAACGACAACAACATCAACGCCAGCCCCAATAAAATCTACGATGCCATCCAGACCCGCACGCCCGTGATTATCAATGTCGAGGTGAAGGTTTCTGATTTCGTCAAAGACAAGGGAATAGGACACGTGCTACCTCGCTACGGGGTTGGGGATTATGCGCAACTGGCCGACGCGCTGCTCCGCGAGCGCAAATCTTACTTTTTCCATGAAGATTTGCGGCAATCCTGCACTTGGGAAAACACCGAGGCTGTCTTGCGGCAAGTTCACGGGCTGAATATTTCATGAAAATTCTGTTTTGTACCAATGTTTTTGAAGTAGTCGAGAACGGTCCGGTGAAGTTTGCCAATCTGCTGCTACGCATCAACGACCTGTATCCCGAACACGAAGTCCGTATCCTGACCGAAGACGTCTCACGGCCCCGGCCCTATGTTCATAAAGTGGACTTTTCCCGCTTCTGGAAGACTTCTATTCTCAGCCAGTTTGCCCGCATGAGAGCTTACCACCGCGCCGCCAGGCGGCTGCGGAAAGACTTCCCTTTCGATGTACTGGTGTATAACAATGCCCTCGTCGGGCTATGGAGTGCCTATCGGTTCAGGGCAACGATAGGGATGATCAACGACGACAATAACCTGACGGCTTCCCGGCTTCACTTGAATCTATCGCGCTCAGGTATAAAGCGGTATGTGTTTAGGGTCATGGAGCAAGCCATGACCCGTAAGGCCGAGAAAATAATTGTGAATTCGGATTACCTGAGAGAACAGCTTGCCAAAAAGTACCAGGTTCCTGCGTTCAAACTACATCGGCTGTACAAGGCTGTCGAGATACCGGAAAGCTGGGTGGCGGCAGATACGCTCGACTCGTCTGCGCCAATCAGGGTACTTTTTGTCAAGAACGACTACCCACGGGGCGGGTTGTTCACGCTCACGGAAGCACTATCCCATTTGCCTTATCAATTCGTCCTCACCATTGTTGGTCCCAACCCTTCCGATCGTGAGAAAATCTTGTCCAATGTAGGGAAATACCTAAATATTGCGGAAGATTTTCTGGGCAAAGTACCGCAGCCTTCCGTTTTAGGTTTGTTGAAAAAAAGCCATATCTTTTGTGTTCCTTCGCATCGAGAGGCCCTTGGAGTCGCTAATTTGGAAGCAATGGCGCAGGGAGTACCCGTCGTTTCTACCAACGTGGGGGGCATTCCCGAGGTACTCGATCAGGGACGTTGCGGGTGGCTGGTTCCGCCGAACGATGCCGCCGCGCTGGCAAAGGCCATCGACGAATGCATCCGGCGCCCCGATTTGCGCGCGGCCAGGATACTCGCTGCTCGTGTGCAAGCAAGTCAGTTCAATCCGCAGACCATGTTCAAAAACTTCCTTGACATCCTATCGAGTTGAACGATGCACTAGCCCGAAAGGCCGTTTCTAAGGACCTAGTCTTCCGACTCCTGTTTCTTAATATGGGGCTGGTAATCGTTGGCTACGCCCTGGGCGTTCTGACGGGTATGGCCAGCGTAGGGCCCATGCGATGGCTGAAATACGGCGTACTGCTACTGTCAGTTCTCTACCTCCTGAAAACAAACCTGCTCGTCTTACGGCTGTTGGCCAGCTATATGCAGGCAGTTATAGCGTTGAGTGCACTATTCATCCTCTTTGCGTTGTTGGGCTCCGATTCGGCTTTGGCGGTTCCGAGGGTACTTACTTACGTTTTCCCCTTCCTTTACGTGGCTTTCTCGGTGGGTTATCTGCTGTTGCTTTACCCGACAAAGCAGGTACTTCATGCATTCATCGATGCAATCAACTGGGTTTACTTTATTCCTATCGTCAGTTTCTTCATTACCGGAGGTAAAGTCACAGACACTAATATCTATGACGTTTACGATAAAAATGAGGATACGGCCTTTGTGTCGAATCATTACGGTTGGGCCAGTACGATTTTCCTGCTTACTGCCCTGGATTTGCTTCGGAACGTTTCCCTGCCCGGATGGCGTCGGCTTATGCTCGGCGCATTTGGCCTCGCAGCCATTTACTTGGTACTCATTTCAGGCAACCGTACCTCGTGGTTAAGTCTGATGGTAGTTGCGTTAGTGTTTATTTTCAAATATCGAAAAATCGTCCTGTATCAGAAGGTAATTCTGTCCTTGCTGCCCCTGGGACTCGTCTTTTACTTGTTGCAAGACCCGGATTCGGCAATCAATGCCCGTCTTGAAAAAACCCGCACCCAACAAAAAAAGGGCGAGCCAAGAGCGGAAGCTTCGAAGAAGATGATCGCCTTATTCAACACCTCCCCCGACCTTTGGCTGACGGGAATAGGCATTTTTAACAAAAAGAGAATTGAAGCCGTTACGGGTTGGTCGGGCTACCACAACTCCTACCTTGAAGTACTTTTCGGAGCGGGGCTGCCTGTATTTATCTTCTTCTTCTACCTAATTGTCGTCCGTTCGGGCTGGTTCTACCTCCGGTACTTTGCTACCTACTACTTGTTTTTCCTGCCGCTTCTCATCATTCCCTTCTTCGAGAGCAACCTCACGGGCGGGCAGTTTTTGTTTTTTCCCTGGTTTATCATGGCTATTTTGATTAGCTACTCACGGTCATTTGCTAAAATCAGGCTTGCCATCAAAAATTTCGGTCTCCCCTAAAAAAACGAAAGCCCGAAGAATCTCCGGGCTTTGTTCACACTATACACACACTATTATCTTACAAAGATATATTGAAATATTGAAAATTAATTTTTTTGTTTAACTTTTTGTCAGCTGATGAGGGCGAAAAGTTAAACAGTTTGGTCACTATCACTTCTTAAAGGGATTTATATCAAAAAAAAATCGTGCCAACTTTTTTAAACTTGTACAATTAACGACGAAATTAGAAAATAAATTTCCTACCCAAATCTTAGCGGCTTGGCGGCTAAGCCGCTAACTTGGGCCCGCTCAAAATCAAAAGACACATACCGGCCCTATGAACTCCCTATTCACTACCGACGCACTTCATCAGTATGCTTACCCTGACGCTATTTGAAGTGGTGTTGGGCATCGACAACATTATTTTCATTTCGATAGTTGCCGGGAAGCTGCCCAAGAGTCAGCAGGCCAAGGCGCAGAACTACGGCCTCGGCATCGCCCTGATACTGCGGATAGCGCTCCTCTTCGGCATTTCCTGGGTCATCGGGCTGAAAGCAGACCTTTTTGCGGTCTTCGGCCACGGCTTCAGCGGGCGCGACTCGATCCTGCTGGGGGGGTGGATTATTTTTGCTTTATAGTGCCACTAAGGAAATTCACCATAAAATACAGGGCGACACTGTGCATCTACCCGAGGCCGACGAGGACGAAACGGCCCCGATAAAAAAAGGCGCCATGACCTTTGGCCGCGCCTTGACGGAGATGGCTTTCCTGAACATCATCTTTTCGTTCGATTCGGTGCTGACTGCCGTGGGCCTAACCGACGTCGTGGCCATCATGATTATCGCCGTAATTGTGTCGACAATCATCATGATCGTGTTTGCGACCGCAATCGGCAACTTCGTCAACGAGCGGCCTTCCATCAAAATCCTGGCTCTGTCATTCCTGATTATGATCGGCACGCTGCTCATCGCGGAGGCTTTCCACTACGAAATCCCCAAGGGCTACGCCTACTTCGCGATGGCTTTCTTACTAGGCGTGGAGCTGCTCAACCTGCGGTACGATAAGAACGCCTCACCCGTCAAACTGCGCAACCGCGTGGATTGACTTTGTATCGGATAATATAAAAACCCGGCTGAGTGTGGATTCAGCCGGGTTTTTATATTTTGAAGAAAGCTAATTCTCTGCCTTACAAAAGAAACTTCAACCTCACCACTTCCTTCTCGCCCAGGAAGCGCCACTTGCCGCGCGGCAGGTCTTTCTTGCTCAATCCGGCGAAGACCGTCCGGTCGAGTTTTTGCACTTCGTAGCCCAGGTGGTCGAAAATCCGGCGCACGACGCGGTTCTTGCCGCTATGGATTTCAATGCCGACCACCATTGCGTCGGGTGTGACAATACCCAGGTCGTCGGGCTTGATGAAGCCGTCTTCTAACTCGACGCCCTCCTTCAACGTCTCGAAATCCTCGGTCGTGATGGGCTTGTCGAGCTCGACCTGGTATATTTTCTTGATGTTGCTCGATGGATGTGTGAGTTTTTTGGCCAGTTCGCCGTCGTTGGTCAGCAACAGTAGACCGGTGGTGTTACGGTCAAGGCGGCCCACTGGATAAATGCGCTCCGCGCAGGCGCCCGCCACCAAATCCATGACGGTGCGCCGCTCTTCGGGGTCGTCGGTGGTGGTGATGTAGTCCTTGGGCTTGTTGATGAGCAGGTACACCAGTTTTTCGGGATTCAGCAGCTTCTTGCCGTACTTCACGGCGTCGGAACGCTTCACTTTGAAGCCCATTTCGGTCACCACCTCGCCGTTGACCGTAATTTGGCCGGAGGCGATCAGCTCGTCGGCCTCGCGGCGCGAGCAGATGCCCGCGTTGGCGATATAGCGGTTGAGGCGCAGCACGTCGTCGTCCTCGTGTTTCTTG
>JBBSKK010000324.1:0-4767 GCA_038256395.1 Cytophagales bacterium
CCGGCGGTATTCCGGGCAAAGTTTTCCCAAGTGGCCTGGGCCAAAGGATGCTTGCCCACGGGAGTCCAGCAAACACAAGAAACTATAAAATCTCGTCTTGGACGTGGGTGGCAACCTGAACAATAATTTCAAAGTAGCTCTGGCACGATGGAACGACCATGTGTCCTGGACGGTTTTCATACTTATGACTGACTTTTATAACATCGACGAACTTCTCACCGCAGAGAACCGACTCATCCGTCAATCGGTGGCCGAATTTACGGATACTGAGATAAAACCCATCATCGACTCCTACGCGCAGCGGGCGGCGTTTCCGGCTTACCTGGTAAAACGCTTCGGTGAGTTGGGTATTTTGGGCGTCACTTTGCCCGAAAAATACGGCGGTACCGGAGCGGACTATATCAGCTACGGGCTGGTGTGCCAGGAAATCGAGCGCGGCGATTCGGGGATGCGTTCGACGCTGTCGGTACAAAACTCGCTGGTCATCTGGCCTATCTTTAAATATGGTACCGAGGAGCAAAAGCAAAAGTATTTGCCCAAATTAGCTTCGGGCGAGTTTTTGGGCTGCTTCGGCCTGACCGAACCCGACCACGGCTCCAATCCGGCGGGGATGCAGTCGCGCATGACCGAAGTGGACGGCGAATATATTCTCAGCGGTTCCAAAACCTGGATTTCCAATGCTCCCCTAGCCGATGTGGCCGTAGTTTGGGCGAGGAATCCCGACGGACGAGTTCAGGGAATTATATTGGAACGCGATATGGAGGGTTTTACTACCCCCGAAATTACCAATAAATGGTCGCTGCGGACGAGCGTCACCGGCGAGCTGGTTTTTAACGATGTAAAAGTGCCTAAGGAAAACCTGCTTCCCGAGGCACTGGGCGTGGGAGCCGCACTGCACTGCCTCGACAACGCCCGGTATGGCATTGCCTGGGGCGCCATCGGGGCGGCCATCGATTGCTACGAAACGGCGGTAAAATACGCTGGCGAGCGCGTTCAGTTCGACAAACCCATTGCCGCCTTCCAGCTCACGCAGAAGAAGTTAGCCGAAATGCTCACCGAAATTACCAAAGCCCAGCTTGTGGCCTGGCGATTGGGAGTTTTAAAAAATGAAGGGAAGGTAACCTCGGCCCAAATATCTTTGGCTAAGAGAAATAACGTGGCAATGGCCCTTCAAATAGCCCGGGAAGCACGGCAGATTCTGGGTGGAAACGGTATTTCGGGCGATTATCCCATCATGAGGCACCTGATGAACCTCGAATCGGTAGTGACCTACGAAGGAACGCACGACATCCATCTGCTTATTTTGGGGGCCGAGATCACGGGCATTCCGGCGTTTAAAGGCTGACGGCTTTTGCTTTGCCGTTCAGTAGCGCCGCAATGCTTTTTTTTAGTTCCTCGTGCTTGTGTCGGCGTTGCAATACCGTCGGCGCGGCCATGCGCTCCTTGCAGTCGAAGAGGGAGCAGCGTTCGCAAGTTTCGTTTACCAGTCGTAGCCGCAGGTTGGGGTCGTTCAGGAAACCGATGACTTTGCGGGAATCTTCGTTCAGAAAAATTCCCATCGATACACTCACGTTCGGACTTTGGGAACTCGATCCTGATTTGGCAAAACTAACCATCAGGTATTCCTCACCGCTATCCACGTATTTGGAAATTTGGGCTTTGCACAGCGTTCCCATAAAGTTCTTCTCCTCCTTTGTTCGCTCGGCCAAATCCTGCAAAACGGTGAGCGATAGCCAACGACGACAGTAGTACTCGTCCTTGACGGTATGGGGAATGTGCTTGCGGGCGATGTGCATCTCCTTGGTGAGGTCGAATTGGTTTTGGCTCGCAAAATTATTGAAACGAAGGAAAAACAACTGATTGATGCCGAAGTGCTTAGGCAGGATGTTGCTGATGCGGTAGCAAAACGTTTCCGGCGTAGTGTTGAAATAACCAATCATGTCCAGTAGTCGCTGGGGTTGCCAGATTTTCAGGGCAAAAAATTCTTTCAGCCTGGGTACCAGCAATGACCGCCGGATAATGATTGCACTAGCGAAGTACGATGCCTTGAAATTGTTCAGCAGATGTTCGAACGAATCGGCTTCAAGGATCGAGGTTGTGTAAAGTCGATTGCTAAGATTTAGGTATCGATACCCAATCTCCCTTCCATAAATAAAGGATTTTTGCACCGATGTCAGGCTGCCGTTGACCAGCAGTCTTTGGCCTTCCGGTTGAGGAATCGTGAGCGAGCGCACCGCCTTCAGCTCTGGATGGGCGCGTTTGTCGATCTGCTCGATTTCGTAGCCGTAGCTTTGGTGCAAGACCTGCAAAAGGTAATCTTCGTCCAGGATAGCCCTTTCACCCACCCCTTTATCAGCCAAAAACTGCTCGGCGGCATTCTCGATTTCTTCGAAATAGTTGTCGTGCATTTCCTGGTAGGTGCGCAGGGCCGAGAAATAGAACTGCTCGACCGACATATTGTAGTTGCGCGAAATTTCGATCAACGTGCCAATGAACGCGCTGACTTTTGTCGGGGCGTCGGAAAGCATTTCCAGAAGGTTCGACTGGTCGATGCCAAACAGGTGGAGCGGTAGCTCCGTCAGAATGTTGGAGCTAAGGAGCTCCGAAATTGGTTCGAGCCGCTTGCTGAGTTTTAGCGACACCAGGGTATCGTAATCTGTTTCGAGGGCATTAGCCAGGGCAATGATTTTGTCAGACTTAGGGTACTTCTTACCCTTTTCTATTTCGTTAATGTAGGAAATAGAAAGCCCGGATTTTCGGGACAAGTCATTGAGCGACAACGCCCGATCTAAGCGTAATTGCTTGATTTTAAGGCCAAAGACCAGTTTGACGTTGTCAGTATTAATTGCCACAGATTGAAGTTGTCAGACGAATAGGATAATGTTTAAATAAACGACCAATACCGTGCCGCACAGAAAAAAAGGCTGGAACAGATTCCAGCCCTGATTGACGTTGTACGCTAAGACGGTTATTTTAAGGTAAATATATTATTCAGCCAGGTTGAAAGCTTTCCGAACGGCTTCGTAATTTTTGTAATCCACCTCGGCGTTCAGCCTACCATTCGACGCCGGAACTACAACTACCCGAACACTCTGAAATTTACGAACTTTTGGTTTTTCGGCCCTTTCCAACACCAGCACGCTCAGCACTAGCTTATCTACCTGATATGCAAAAGTATATTCAGTGACTTCCTGACCAAAAATCACGAGACCAGGGAGTGGAAACCAAAGGTTACTGCTTTTGGCATAAACCAGAATTACGCCCTTTTCGATGGCTTTCGCATTTTCTTGAGTCAGTGTGAATCCCAACCCAAAAGTACCGTCGGCATCAGTCGATAAGGTATCGCGCGTGAATTGCAAAGCACCCCCGCCACCGCCGCTGCCTGGTTCACCCTTTTCGCCCTTGGGACCCGCCACGCCCGTCTCTCCCTGCGGCCCCGCCGGACCAACATCTCCTTTCAGCTTGTCGCAGGAGTACAAAAAGGGCAAGCTGCCCAGCAAGGTTATCATCAGTAGTTTACGCATCATTTGCTTATGGGATTTGATAGTTTAGAAATAAGGGAAAAAAAAATTTCTACAATATAGTAATATCAAATGTTGAAAGTAAAGGAATTGAGTCTATTTTCTCGAAGATGGCGGGGGGCAATAAAAAAAATGCCGTTCCTGATAGCAGAAACGGCATTTTGCAGAGAGGAAGAGATTCGAACTCTCGAAGCCGTTACCGACTTACACGCTTTCCAGGCGTGCCCCTTCAACCACTCGGGCACCTCTCTAAATCTTGGAGCGGGTGCAAAGGTACAGTAAAGCCGCCTTTTTCCAAACCTTATATTTTCCCCCGCTCCATTTTAGTGGCTTTAAGGTTTAGTTTTGGTAGCATCGCCAACGCATTGTGGGTGGTCGCGGCAATTACTTCTTCCTTGGAAAGCTGCTTCATATCTGCGATTCGCTGGGCTACCAATTCGAGCAACGCTGGTTCGTTCCGCTTGCCCCGGTAGGGAGTGGGAGCGAGGTAAGGACTGTCGGTTTCCAATACCAAATGCTCCAATTCGATGTGTGGCAGCACTTTATCCAAGCCTCCATTCTTGAAAGTAGCCACGCCGCCGATACCCAATTTAAAACCTAACTCGACGGCTTTTCTGGCTTCATCGAGCCCGCCAACAAAGCAATGAAATATGCCTTTCAGCTTCGGATCGGCGATTTTCTCGATCAGCGCTACAGTTTCCCAAAAAGCATCGCGGCTGTGGATGTCGATCCAGAGATTGTGTTTTAAAGCCAATTGGCATTGGAATAGAAAGGCTTCTTCCTGCTGGGTGCGGTAGGTTTTGTCCCAGTACAGATCCATCCCGATTTCGCCAATGGCCAAGAAATCACGCTTTTCCAGCCATTCCTCCACCACTTGGAGTTCTTTCTCAAACACTTCATTCACATAGCATGGATGTAGGCCCATCATGGGCAGGCAGCGTTCGGGATGAGCGTCGGCGAGTTGCATCATGCCGGGAATTGTTTCTTGGTCGCAGTTGGGCATCCAAATCTGCTGCACGCCTGATTTCCAGGCGCGTTGCAGCATTTCTTCGCGGTCATCGGCAAATTGTTCGTCGTAAATGTGGGCGTGGGTTTCGATCAAAACTTTATCGTTTAGCGTACTACGTTCTTAGTTCTTGGTTGTAAATTCCCGAACGAGAAATTTTTGTTATTATCGATATAAACTACTCATAAACACGTCCTTTCCAAATAGTTGAAGTTGGGCGGAGGTAGTTGATGAGCATGA
>JBBSKK010000325.1:0-4760 GCA_038256395.1 Cytophagales bacterium
AGAAATAGTCGAAGCCCTGCTTGTTGGGACTGCCAGTGCTATACCCCATGCCGAGGCCCCACTTGCCGATGGCGGCGGTGCGATAGCCTTCCTTTTGGAGTAGGGTGCCGATCGTGACGGTATTGGCCGGGAGTGGCATCTGGCCGCGTTCGGTAGAATCAGGGAAGCCGCCCAGCTCGTAGTTGCCCCGGATGTAGGAATGCCCGGCATGTTTGCCGGTGAGCAACTGGCAGCGCGATGGGGCGCAGACGGGCGTGCTGGTGTAGTAGTCGGTGAAAAGAATGCCCTCCGCCGCAATGCGGTCGATGTTTGGGGTGCGGATTTTCTTTTGGCCCGGTCCGGCGCTCCGGTAACAGCCGAGTTCGGCGTAGCCCAGGTCATCGGCGTAGATATAGATGATGTTAGGTCGGGCGGAAGACTGGGCGTGGACCGCCGCGACACTGCAAACGCCTAGAATTAAGAAAAATAAAACTCGAAACATGACCGGGAGGGTTGATTGGTAAATTGTACTTTTGCAAAAAAAACGAATGGTTTCCAATTGACCCCGGCTTAGTATATGCGGCGGTCCTTTGGCTTTTTGTAAAAAGGCATTTACAGCAGAACTCTAATGAACACCCAACAAATTCCGGTAAGCGTCGTGGGTCTGGGCCTGATGGGAAGCAGCATTGTCACCTGCTTGCTCATCGCCGGGCATCCCGTGGTGGCCGTGGCCCCGATCCCCGCCGACCTTGACCACGCCGAAGCCCGCATCCGGGAGCATTTGCAAAAATCTTTGGAAAACGGCCTGGTGGAAAATCCACCCGAATATTATTTCAAGAACCTGAAAATCACCGAAGACTACGCTGATCTGCATGATTGCCGATTGGTGGTCGAATGCACCATTGAGAACGTCATAATCAAGGAGCAGGTCTATAAAAAAATCGAGGCCCATCTGCCGCCCGACGCCTTGTTGACGAGCAACACTTCCGCGATTCCGATCAGCACCTTGCAGCAAATGACGCAACATCCGGCGCGTTTCCTGGGTTTACACTGGACCGAACCCGCCCACACCACACGCTTTCTGGAAATAATCTGCGGCAACGAAACCGATATAAAAAACGGCGAGTACCTCTACGAACTATCCTACGAATGGGGCAAAGAACCCATTTTGGTGCGCAAAGACATCGCCGGATTTATCACCAACCGCCTCATGTACGCCATGTACCGCGAGGCCATCAGCCTGGTGGAGGGTGGCTACGCCACCGTGGAGGACGTGGATCGCGCCTGTCGCAACAATACGGGCTATTTCATGACCCTGGCGGGCGTGTTTCGCTGGATGGATCTGACGGGCGTCCCGGCCTACCATACCGTGATGCAGCGGCTGCTGCCGACGCTCAACAATAGTACCGAAGTACCGGAATTGATCGACAAGATCGTCCGCGAGGGCGGCAAGGGCGTCGCCAACGCCCACGGCTTTCACGAGTACACGCCGGAGGAAGCCAAGCTTTGGGAAGAAACCTTTACGGAGTTCACATACGATATCAGGAAGTTAGCGTTGAAGTATCCGGGCGATGTGGTGAAGAAAAAGTTGGAAAAGTTGAGAGTGGAGAGTTGAGAATGGAGAGTTAATTTTTTAGTTTAAAATGCAGAAATACCTTGTATTCTTATCTTGTTTAGTCTTCGTTGCCGCTGTTGTGCAGGGGTGCGGAGAAAGTACGTCCGGTTCTGGTGTCGATGAAAAACTGCCGGAGGAGGTCAGCTATAATTTTGATATTCGGCCTATTCTTTCGGATAAGTGCCTGGCTTGTCATGGCCCTGACGCCAACAAGCGCGAGGCAGGGCTGCGGCTGGATATTGCCGAGAATGCTTTTGCAGCCTTGCAGGAAAATCCCACGGCTCACGCCTTGGTGGCCGGAAAACCCGAACTCTCACAGGTTTTTTTGCGCATCACTTCCGGGGACAGCACCGAGCGGATGCCGCCCGTGGAGTCCAATCTTAAACTGACGAAGCGGGAGATAGATTTAATCGAAAAGTGGATCGCGCAGGGGGCAAAGTACGAAAAACACTGGGCATTTGTGCCACCGAAAACGCCCGCGCTACCCGAAGTCGATAACGCAGACTGGCCGCGCAACGAAATCGACTACTTTGTTTTACAAAAACAAGAACAACGCGGTCTTGCGCCCAACGAAGAAGCCGACAAAGAACGCCTCCTCAAACGACTTAGCCTGGATATCCTTGGCCTGCCGCCTACGTTGGAAATGCAGAACGATTTCCTGGCCGACGATCGCCCCGACGCATACGAACGCATGGTGGATCGGCTGATGAAAATGCCCGCCTACGGCGAGAAAATGTCGTTGCACTGGCTGGATTTGGCCCGCTATGCCGACTCGCACGGCTACCAGGACGACGGCTACCGTACCCAATGGCCCTGGCGCGACTGGGTGATTCACGCCTTTAACGAAAATATGTCTTACAAAAAGTTCGTGACCTGGCAGCTCGCGGGCGACTTGCTGCCCGACAGCAACAAGGAACAATTGCTGGCCACGGGCTTCAACCGCAACCACAAAATCACCGAAGAAGGCGGCATCATCGACGAAGAGTACCGGATGCTTTACGTGACCGACCGCAACGATATGTTCGGCAAGGGCTTGCTGGGCGTGACGCTGGAATGCGCCCATTGCCACGATCATAAGTACGATCCTTTCTCGCAGAAGGAATATTACCAGATGTTTGCGTTTTTCAATAATGTAAAAGAGGTAGGGCGGGAGTCGGTCATCGGCGGGCCGGAAACCTACGCCAAGAAACCACTGATGGAAATCAGCGACGAGGACGCAAAGGGCATTCTGAGTTTTGTCAACAAACCCGACACCAACCGCCTCATCGTCTCCATTATGGGCGATCTCGACACCGCCCGCACCACCCACATTCTTAAACGCGGAGTCTATGACGCGCCCGGCGACGAAGTACAGCCCGGCACACCCAACGCGATTTTGCCTTTTAACAAAAACTACCCCAAAAACCGCCTGGGCCTGGCCAAATGGCTGTTCGACAAGAAAAATCCGCTGACCGCCCGCGTGTACGTCAATATTCTGTGGCAGGAATTCTTCGGCACGGGCATCGTCAAAACCTCCGGCGACTTCGGGATGCAGGGCGACCTGCCCACGCACCCCGCCCTGCTCGACTGGCTGGCCGTGGATTTCATGGAACACGGTTGGGACATCAAGCGACTGGTGAAGCAAATGGTCACCTCGGCCACCTACCGCCAATCGGCCGCGGTAAACCCACAGCATCTGGCCAAAGACCCCGAAAATATCTACTTAGCCCGTGGCTCGCGCTACCGAATCAATGCCGAGTACGTCAAGGATTTGGTAATGGCCAGCAGCGGCTTGCTCAACCGCAGCATCGGAGGCCCAAGCGTGAAGCCCTACCAACCCGACGGCCTTTGGGAGGGCGCAACTTCGGGGCGCGGACTACTGTCGGTGTACAAACAAGATCACGGCAGCAAGCTGTACCGCCGGGGCATGTACACGCTCATCAAACGCACCGTGCCGCCGCCCGTTATGGGCATCTTCGACGCCAGTAACCGCGACCTCTGCGAAGTAAAGCGATCGAAAACCAACACGCCGCTGCAAGCTCTCGTCATGATGAACGACCCCGCCGTGCTGGAAGCTTCGCGGGTGCTGGCCGCCAAACTCTTACAGGAAAAAACCAGCCCGAGCGAAAAGCTAACGAAAGCCTTCCGCGTTATCATCTGCCGAAAACCCAGCGAAAAGGAACTGAAAATTCTGCAAAATTATTACGACAATGAGCGCAAAAACCTAACCCCCGAAGCCGCCCACCAAATGCTAACGGTAGGAGAATATCCAATAACCAAAAACCTCGACAAAATCACCCAAGCCGCTCTCATGCGTGTCATCTCGACGATCTATAATTTAGAGGAGGCGATAACGAAAACGTGAAGTAGGATGTTGAATCGTTGAACTGTGTAATCGTTGAAACGGTCCGCCGTCGCGGTGCTGTTTATTTGTTTTTTGTGTAAAAAATAAAAACATGATCTCCTCAAAGTAAAAGAAACAATGTATATCTATTCTTTTGAGAAGCTGGAAGTGTGGCAGTTGAGTCGGAGGCTATGTGCTGAAATTTATAAATTGACACGTCTTTTTCCAAAAGAAGAAATGTATGGGCTTTCAAGTCAAATCAGACGGGCTTCGGTTTCCGTTGCTTCGAATATTGCCGAGGGAACTTCTAGATCAACCGATAAAGACAAAGCACATTTTAGTACCCTTGCTTTTTCTAGTTTAATGGAAGTATTAAATCAGCTTATAATTGCAAATGATTTAGGCTATTTGGAAAGTGAAAAACTTTTGGAATTAAGAAAAGGCATTAATGAACTAGGAAACAAACTGAATGCTCTAAAAAAGTCTCAACTCTCTCAATAAAAAGAAATTACTGCTTTCGGAGAGAATGGTTTTCACCAAAAAAATAAGCAAAAAACATCAATTACACGATTCAACGATTACACGATTCAACATATTAACATCAATTACACGATTCAACGATTACACGATTAAACAAAGAATAACAACGTCACCAACCATGCACAACGCCCAAACCGAACACGGCTTCACTTTCAATCGCCGCCGCTTTCTCTCTTCGATGAGTCTGGGTATTGGCGGTGTGGCGTTGGGTTCGTTGCTCATGCCCGAGCTTTTCAAGGGCGGCGGGGCGGAAATGGACGGACTCACTCCGGGCATTCCGCACTTTGCGCCCAAGGCCAAGCG
>JBBSKK010000326.1:0-4753 GCA_038256395.1 Cytophagales bacterium
CCACCCGTTCGTAATCGAGGCCAGCGGCACCGAAATTCGGGTCGTGGGGACATCCTTCAACGTGAAAGCCTACGACGAAACCGTGCGGGTGGACGTAAAAAGCGGCAAGGTAGAAGTCCGCAAGTCACTGAAAGTCATGGAACTACTGCCGGGAGAAGGCGTCGAGGTGGAATCCGATACGGCATTCAGAACCTTGTCCGCAAACCCAAACATAGCTGCCTACGGTACGCAGATTTTCGATTTTAACGCCACCCGACTCGAAGAAGTGGTGCAGTCGCTGAGTCAGGCTTTCCACGTCGATGTGAAACTCGCCGATGACCGACTGGCCGACCTCCGCCTGTCTGCCCGGTACGAGCGCGAAAGCTTGGACACTACGCTGGCCCTTATCGCCGAAACGATGAAACTGCGCGTCAGGAAAAACGGCGATTCCTATTTGCTCGAAGGGGAAGAAAATCGGTAAGGATTCGTGCAGCTATTTATTTTTTCCACGTTTTGAGAAAATCCCCCTCTTTCAAGCTGGTTTCGCTGGCGATGCTTTGGTGCTGGTCGTTCCAGGCCACTTACGCCCAGAACCCTTCCCCGCTGGAAACCAAAATGACGCTCCGCGTGAGCAACGAGCGCATGGACGAGGTACTACGGCAGATTGCGACAAAGGGTGGATTCAGTTTTTCGTACAGTCCCGATGCTATCGCGGTCAATAGCCGGGTGTCGCTAAACGCCAGCAATCAAAGTGTTCGGGAAATTCTGAATGTGCTGTTCGACGGCAAGGTGCTTTTCAAGGAACGCCGCAAATATATCATCCTGCAACGCGCCCCGGAAGTAGCCGAGAAAAAGCCGGAAGCCTTTTACCTCAACGGCTACGTAATCGACGAAACAACCGGAGAAAAGCTGCCCAACGCCAGTATTTACGAACCCGTAACGCTGGCCTCAGCCGTGAGCAACCAGTACGGTTATTATAAAATAAAACTCCCGGCGCAGTCCGAAAAACTGCGGCTGGAAGTACGGAAGGGGGATTATGCCGGACGGTCGGTGGAAGTACTTTCGCGTAGTAACACTTACTTTCCCATCACCCTGGCCCCGGATACCCTACAACTTACGCTCCTGACTCGAGCGGCGTTGCGGCGGGATTCAATTAAGATCATGGTTCCCCGCAAGCCGACAATTGTCTTCAGCCTAGATTCCAGCCGCCAGCAAATTGAAATTCCCGTGGTCGTGGTAACCAAGACGACCGACTCGGACAGCATCATCCCCATCCGACGCAAAGAAAAGGCGCCTTTGTCCGAAACGTTGAAAGATTTGCGCGACGGCCTGGTGTTCGCCCTTTCGACGGCCCGGCAGGCTGTCCACGTCGAGAACATCCAGGATTCGATACATCGCCCGTTCCAGGCCTCCTTGATGCCATTCATCGGCACCAACGGGGAGCTGAGCGGCAACGTGGTCAACGACTTTTCCGCTAATTTACTGGCAGGCTATTCGCTGGGCGTGGACATGGCCGAGGCGGGCCTGGGCTTTAATCTGGTGCGGGGCGATGTGTGTTGCTTTCAGGCGGCGGGCGTGGCCAATGTAGTTGGGCGGGAGGTCAAGGGTGTGCAGGCGGCAGGAATAGCCAACCTGGTCATCGGCGATTTCATGGGATTTCAGACCGCCACCGCGCTCAATATTACCGCCGGAAATTTCCGGGGTTTGCAGATAGGCGGCGTCAATGTGGCGGGTGAAGTGCTACAAGGCTGGCAGGCCTTTGGCGTGGTGAATATCGCCAACCGGGTGCGCAGCGGCCATCAACTGGGCTTCGTCAACTACGCCGACTCGTCGGCTACGGTACCCTTCGGCTATTTTAGTTTTGTCAGAATCAACGGCTACCGTCGCCTGGAACTCACGACTGATGAGCTGAATTACGGTAATATTACCTTCAAAACCGGGGTAAGGAAATTATACAACATTTTCACCTTCGGCACTAATGTTTTCCTGCCCAACAAACCCATCGGCAGCATCGGCTACGGCATCGGTACGGCCTGGCACCTCGGTCGCAGCAACCGGGGCGACGCCCGCAAATGGATGCTCGACCTGAACTTCGTGGCCAGCCGGGTGGCTTTGGAAAAGAAATTCCTGAAAGCACCCTACGCCGTACACCTGCGGCTGTCGCTGAGTCTGGAACGCAAAATCAGCCCGCGCCTGGCGCTGTCGGTGGGGCCTTCGTTCAACTTACTTTTTTCTCCCTACACCGGATTACTAAAAGGAAACGAGTCAAGTTTACCGTCGATCGATGTTACTACGGACGCCAACGGGGAGGGAGGCGCCTACGGTTGGATTGGCTTTCAAGTGGGATTGCGGCTGTACAATCGGGTAGTTCAATAGCAAAATACGCTTATTGAGCCGTGCATCCGCTTCATTCAAAGCTCACCCCAAGCCCAAAAATCAAATTGTCCATAATTATCCTTACCCGCCCGGCGACAAGAACTTCGTTTCTCCTGCTGGTCATCGCTCTTTTTTCCCAAAACTCATTTGCCCAAAAACTTGATTTGTCGTTAGTGCCGGGCGTAGTCGTGGCGCACAGCCCGGCCTCCTCGAGGCAGTACATCGGCTCACCTAGCCTGGCGATTTTGCCCAACGGCGATTACGTGGCCTCCCACGATTTTTTCGGCCCCAATTCTACGGAACACACTTCGGCGGTATCAAGGGTTTACCGCTCGGCGGACAAAGGAAAAACCTGGCGGCAGGTAAGCGAGATCGATGGTCAATTTTGGTCTAAATTGTTTGTCCACCAAGGCAATCTGTTCCTCTTCGGCACCAACCGCCACCACGGCAACACCATCATCCGCCGCTCCACCGACGGCGGCGCAACCTGGACTAACCCAACCGATGCCGAAAATGGTTTATTGAAAGCCGGAGAATACCACTGCGCTCCCGTGCCTTTTCTGGTCTATGACGGTCGCCTATGGCGGGCAATGGAAGACGCCCACGGGCCGCCCAAAGTGTGGGGCAAACGGTACAGCGCGTTTATGATGTCCATCCCGCTCGATGCCGACCCGATGGTAGCCGCCAACTGGACTTCGTCCAATATCATGCGCTACGATTCGACTTACCTCGACGGAAACTTCAACGGCTGGCTGGAAGGCAATGCCGTTCTGGGGCCGGACGGAACGATGTGGGACGTGCTGCGCGTGGACGACCGCAGCACGCTGGAAGAGAAAGCGGCCTTCGTCCGCATTAGTCCCGATGGCCAAACCGCCACCTTCGACCGCGATGCCGATTTCCGGCCTTTTCCCGGCGGGAGTAAGAAGTTCACGATTCGTTACGACCCGAAATCCAAGCTGTATTGGACGCTCAGCAACTACATTCCCGAGGGCGTGAAAGCGGCCAATCAGGGGAAAAGTCCAGCCAGTATTCGCAACACCTTAGCGTTGTTCAGCTCACCAGATTTGAAAACCTGGGATTTTCACAAAGTCCTGCTCTCGCATCCCAAAGTGACCTACCAAGGCTTTCAGTACGTGGACTGGCTGTTTTCCGGCAAAGACATTCTCTTTTTATCGAGAACCGCCTACGACGACGGCCTGGGTGGGGCGTACCGATACCACGACGCCAATTTTTTGACGTTTCATAAAATCAAGAATTTCAGAAAAATCAAGTCGGCTCCGAAACCCTAGAAACCGATCCGTCGCCCCTTGTTCACGCCTTTTTCCTCGGCGGCATATTCACGCAACTCAGCCAGTTCCCGCTCAAAGCCGCCCGACAGGATTGGGAAGCGGCACCAGGTGCGCGGGTCGAGGTTGAGGTCATCGAGGTGGAACGACGGCGCGTAGCGCTCGCGCTTCCACTGGTTGCGGCTCCACAGTTTGAAGAAGCGCTCCGTCCAGGTGAGCATTTGGGTGGGCGTGTAACGGTCTTTAAATATCACCAAAACGATACGATAGCATTCCACGGGCGGCTTTTTGTCGCGGATGCCGCTTTCTTCCAGCGCGTCCAGAAACTCGTAGGGCATCAGGTCGTCCTCGTCGGTTTGTCGGCGATCGGCGGGACGGAGTTCGGCGGTGGGTTGCAGACTGTTGACCTTCTTTAAGCCTTCGATTTTGATGTGCTTTCCCTGCACGTTACAGCCCACGTTTTCCAGCCAAACCAGCCATTTCCGCAAATAAAACTTGTCGATGCCCGCGATGGGGCTGATGCTGCCCGCCGTGTCGCCGTCCATTGTGGCGTAGCCTACGGCCACCTCCGAGCGGTTGGAGGTACTGAGCAGCAAGTGGTTGGTCAGGTTAGTAAGCAGCCACACCGACGGCGCGCGCACCCGCGCCTGAATGTTTTGCAGGGCGATGTCGTCCTTTGCCCACGTCAATTCTCGGCCAATTTGATCCTCGATCAGCCCAGTATAGGTTTCGACCAGGCCGTTGATGTTAATGTGGTAAAAAGTGGCCCCGATGGACTGGGCCAGCGAACGCGCCGAGTCGAGCGTGGCTTCCGAGCTATTTTCGGTTCCCTGATAAATCGTGTGAATGAGTTCTTTGGCGATTTCCTCGACCGTTTCGCAATTCTGGATTTTTTCGATGTGGCCCAGCTTCTGCTTGAAGCGTTCCAGCCCAATGCTCTCCTCGGCCAGCCGAATCATTAATCCGCACAGCGCCACGCAGGCCGCCGAATCTGCCCCGCCCGACAGCGACACGGTGAAACCCTGCGAATGGCTTTTGCGCAGATAGTCGAACAAAGCCAGACAAACCGAGCGGGCAAACTCCTCTTCTTTCAACGCTCCGCCACCCTCGAA
>JBBSKK010000327.1:0-4750 GCA_038256395.1 Cytophagales bacterium
ACGAGGATACCAATCTTGTAATCGCACTCCCTGACTCATATCGGAAACAGGAAGTGGAAATTATCGTCTTGAAAAAAAATACCGAAAGCACTCCTTCTGAAACAGAGATTGAGAAAACGCCTGTTCAAGATACGCTCACCCTGGAAGAGAAAAAGGCTATTCTTGCTAAATTCAAAGGTTCCATGCCCTCGCAATTGCCACCCGATATTGATTTAGAGGAAGAATGGTATCTCCAGTAAAGGTTTTTCTCGATTCCTCGATTATAGTAGAATACCGGAATGGTACCAAAACCGAATTATTGGATGCACTCACCGAGAGCAAAAGCCTGTTGTTCTACAACCAGATTGTGTTGAGTGAATATCTCTTCGTGGTGTTGACGTACTACGGCCAAAAGTCGCTCCGCTCTTTGCAAGAGTCAAAAAAGATACAGGAAATACTTGTTCAGCAAGATGTTGAAACCCTTCTAAAAACAGTTAACTTTTTGGGTGAAGCAAATGAATCTATCATTTCTGAGTCGATTCGTTTGATGAAGGCGTACAACTTTTTGCCAAATGATGCCATCATACTGGCTCATTGCAAAACAAATGGAATCAATTACCTGGCCTCCTACGATTCTGATTTTAAGATACCTTGTCAACAGGAAAATATCGTACTGATAGATAGTGTAGAAAAACTTCGGGAACTTGCTCTCAACCAGTAATCCCCACTAAAATCTGCTCCGCAAAGACTCGGGCGGTATTTTCCTCAGCGAGCGTCTTAGCCGCAAGTCGATCAAAATTAATTTCTCCCCGCAAAGCCTGACGAAAGGCTTCACTGATCGCGGTGGGCGATTCTGAATCAAGGGTAATTCCCAGATGCTGGGATTCTACCAAATTTCCCAGATAGCCGAAGTCCGAAGAAATAAGCGGCTTTTGGGACAAAGCGGCTCTGACCACAATTGAACTCATGCCCACGTGTTTTTGGTAGAGTGTCAACACGAAATCGGAAAGGCCAAAAAAGGTTTGGATAGCGGCTCCTCTTAGCGTCTGGAAATGGCAAATGATTTGAGCGTCGGTGTTCAGGGCGGCAATTTTAACCTCGATCAGTTGGCGGAATTCATCGCCGATGGGGCCAGCCAATAGTAGAGTAACTCGTTGCTGCTCCTCTGGTGATAGCATTGCGATGGCATCCAGAGTGGGTTCAATTCCCTTTCGGTCATCTAAATGACCAAATAGCAGAAAAATTTTACGGGGATTTTTGATGCCAAGTGTTTTCTTCTGCACCTCCACCTGTTGGGGAGTAATATCGTAGTCCTTAACGGGGTCGCCGAGCGGCGTTACTTTTGCTCCCTTCGCAACTGTTTTTATGGCGGGGAGGGCGGATTTATCCAAAGAAAAAAGTGTGGTGAAGGCCGGGTTTGCCAGGGCGCGTCCCAGGATAAATTTCTTTCTGACAAAAACCAGTTTTTCCTTCCAGTTTTCCGTATTTTTTTGGTAAAAATTGGGCCGAAAATATATCCCTGATACCGGGCAAGGTGATTTTTTGCCCAGCCACAACCCCAGTTGAAAAAGGTCGAAGTACATGAGCAGGGCGTGGTCGGGACGTAGTTTTTCGGCGTACTTGACGTAAAGATTCCAGCCCGCGAAAGAACGGCCAACCATCGAAGCATTCCTGATCCCGGCTATTTCCGGCTCGGTCATTTCGACAAATTTTATCTGAGAGGAAAGCGTGATTTCAGCAGGAAACTGGGCGGCAAGTCCCGCAGGCGTTACGACGAAAAGTTCGCCTTCGACTTGCTGAGTTTGCCAGTACTCGATCAGATGAGTGAGGTAATCGGTGTGGTGTCCGTCCAGGACGGTATCGAAAAGTAACAGTTTCATGCGGTAGCGGCCATCCGGCTTTCTGCCGGAAAAAATGCTAATTTCGGCATTCTATCCCAAAATCTATGAAACCCAAAGAAATCAATCCTAAGCCACAATTTTTTGATCGCTATATCGACCTCGTCGAAGACATCGAGTTGCTCGATGCCCTGGAAATTCATTCCCCCGAAGCGGTTTTTTCTGACCTGGATCCGCTGGAAGCATTGGGCGACAAAGTTTATGCACCCGGCAAGTGGACGGTCAGAGACATCATTCAGCATTGCATCGACACGGAGCGAATTATGAGCTACCGCGCACTGCGCTTTGCCAGAAATGACCAAACGCCCTTGCCAGGGTTTGAGGAGAACGACTACGCCCAAAATGCGCTGGCTAATCAAAGAAGCCTGGAGGATTTGCTGGACGAATACGAAATAGTCCGAGCAGCGACCCTGGCGCTATTTGACAACTTCGACGAGGAAATGTTGGTCCGTTCCGGTATGGGTGGCAGCCTCAGCAAGGTGCCGATTTTAGTGGCCGCCCTGGGATTCATGGTTGTCGGCCACGCCATTCATCACCAAAATATTATCAGCGAGCGGTATTTGCCGCTTTTGAACAAGTAACGAAAAAGGCCCGTGCTACAATTGCACGGGCCTTTTTTCAAATTCTCGACCTTCAAAATCAAGCTGTCTCGGCTTGTAAGTTGATGGTTTCGATAGCCAGGTCGTTCAGCTTCTCGTCGGCGTCTTTTTCTTCTTCCAACGTTTTGGCCAACAGATCAGCTACCTCTTTATGTCCAAGTTGCTCGGCATAGCGGTGAGCTGTACCGTATCCCGTAATTTCGTAGTGTTCTACGCGCTGGGCCTCGGCGATGAGTCCGGCATCCATAACGGCTTGCTCGGCTTTCTCGTCCATAAACGAGGCGGCTTCCTTAATGATGCCCTCCATCGCTTTGCACTTTTCTCCACCGGGCTTGATGCCCAGTTTGTTGCAAATTTCTTCCAAACGAGCCTTCTGCTCCTCAGTTTCCTTCAAGTGCATGTTGAAGGCGTCTTTCAGCTTTTGGTTGGTGGCCTTGTTGACCATCTTGGGCAGGGCCGCAATGATTTGCGATTCTGCGCTGTACAGATCTTTAATTTGGTGTTCCAGCAAGTCTTGCAGATTTTTCAGTTTATCAGCCATAATGTTTTAATTTTTTAGTTAAAGGTGCATATCAACACCTAAGTGATGCTGATACCCGAATTAGCTAAAAAATCAGTCCGATGGACAGAACGCGCTTCTAATACCTAATGAAGGTGTTTGTTTGTGCTTTACAAAAATCTGATAGTAAATAAGTTATGAAGACAGTAGAGATTTTGGAGAAATGCGGATGGGTTTAAAACTAAGTGGCGAACTATCCACACTAACTGGGATAATTCGCCCACTCATATCGTCGTATGCTTATCGCCGGAAGCTTTTCATAATCCAGCCCCCACCCACTACGTCATCGCCTTCGTAAAACACCGCCGCTTGTCCGGGGGCAATGCCGTTGACGCCATCGTGGAAGTCCACCCGGATACGGTCGGGGGCTTCCTGCACGATCGTGGCGGGGGTGCCTTCGTGCTTGTAGCGCACTTTGGTCACGGTTTCCAGCGGCTGGTCAAGGGAGGCGTATTTCTGGATATTGAGCTTGCCGACCATCATGCCGTCGCGGTACAAATCGGGCAGGTCACCGAGAACTACCTCATTGGAATCTTTACGAATTTCGGTCACGAAAACGGGGCGACCCAGGGCAATGCCCAGACCTTTTCTTTGTCCGACCGTATAAAAGGGATAGCCTTCGTGTTGTCCCAGCACCGTACCGTCCTGATAAACAAAATTTCCGCCCGCTACTTCGGCTTCTAAACCGGGGATTCTCCTTTTCAAAAAGCCCCGGTAGTCGTTGTCCGGCACGAAGCAGATTTCATAACTCTCTGATTTGTTGACCAGATCCATAAAGCCTCGTTGCTTGGCCATTTCCCTGATTTCGCTTTTGTGCAGGTAGCCCAGCGGTAGCTTGGTGCGGCTCAGGCTCTCCTGAGACACGCCCCACAGCACGTAGCTTTGATCTTTCCAGGCGTCGATGCCTTTGGATATGACGTGGCGGCCATCGGCTTTGCCGCCTTTCATCTGCCTAATATTGGCGTAGTGGCCCGTGGCGATGGACTCGCAATCGAGGCGGTCGGCGCGACGCAGCAGGGCGTCCCATTTGATGTGGGTGTTGCACAGCACGCAGGGATTGGGCGTACGGCCTTCGAGGTACTCGCCTGTGAAGTGGTCGATGACGTAGTCACCAAACTCGGCCCGAATGTCGAGGATGTAGTGGGGGAAGCCCAATTGCACGGCAATGTTGCGGGCGTCGTTGATGGAGTCCAGCGAGCAGCAGCCCGTTTCTTTTTTGGAACCGCCGCTGCCGGCGTAATCCCAGGTTTTCATCGTCATGCCGATGACTTCGTAGCCTTCTTCGTGCAGCATCACCGCCGCCAAAGAACTGTCGATCCCGCCACTCATGGCGACGAGGATTCTTCCGTGTTTGCTCATAATTGTAATCCGCGAAGGGTCAAAGCCTTCCGATTTTTTGGTTTTGGGAAAAAGTATCGGTTTTGAACAAATCCAACACCAAAGTTAGTTCATTTTCGGGCCGAACCGACTGATTGTTGTAATTTTGGGAGCAAGAAAAGCGCACAGTAAACCAATAATTGTGCATTGTTCACTATCCATTGTTCATTGA
The DNA here is from genome assembly GCA_038256395.1 of Cytophagales bacterium. GTDB lineage: Bacteria > Bacteroidota > Bacteroidia > Cytophagales > Spirosomataceae > Persicitalea. Next base: position 4,585 of record JBBSKK010000327.1, read on the forward strand.
TTAAATGCTCAAAACCTTCGTCAAAATAAGTAATGTCACCAACCTCTCCGACGCCCGTTACTGCGCTGGGATGGGCGTGGATATGCTGGGTTTCTCGGTCGATGAAAACTCCGACTACTACATTGCTCCCAAAAAATACGCCGAAATTCGCGCCTGGATCGCGGGC
>JBBSKK010000328.1:0-4742 GCA_038256395.1 Cytophagales bacterium
ATAGTAAAATCATTCATCACTCATCATTAAACCACCGCTTCCACTTCCGCCTTAATCCAGTCGTACCCTTTTTCTTCCAGTTCCATCGCCAGTTCCTTAGTACCCGATTTCACGATGCGCCCCTGATAAAGTACGTGGACGAAATCGGGGACGATGTAGTCGAGCAGGCGCTGGTAGTGGGTCACGACGATGGTCGCTTTTTCGGGCGAGCGGAGCGTGTTGACGCCTTCGGCCACGATGCGGAGCGCGTCGATGTCCAGGCCGGAATCGGTTTCGTCCAGAATCGCCAGCCTGGGTTCCAGGACAGCCATCTGGAAAATTTCGTTGCGCTTTTTTTCGCCACCCGAGAAGCCTTCGTTCAGCGAGCGCTTCAACAGCGAGTCGTTCATTTTGACGAGTTTGGCCTTCTCGCGCACCATCCGCAGAAACTGCGCGGCGTCCAGCGGGGCCTCGCCCCGAAACTTGCGCATCTCGTTGACGGCGGTTTTCAAGAAGTTGATGGTCGTTACGCCGGGAATTTCGACGGGGTACTGGAAAGCCAGGAAAATGCCCTCCGCCGCGCGTTCTTCGGGGGCGAGGTCGAGCAGGTCTTTTCCTTCAAAATCCACACTACCGCTGGTTATTTCGTATTCTTCGCGGCCCGCCAATACCGAGGCCAGCGTACTCTTGCCCGAGCCGTTGGGGCCCATGATGGCGTGAACTTCGCCCGGATTTACTGTAAGATTGATTCCTCGTAATATCTCTTTGCCTTCGATTGAGGCGTGTAAGTCTTTAATGGTAAGCATAATGGATTTTTCGTGTCAAATTTTTTGGCGTAAACGCAAAGGTACGCCGCCGGAAGCGGGAAAAGAAACGGCGATTAGAATGTTTCTAAACAACTCCGGCAGCCTGTATAACCCCTAAGTCAGGCAGGATGTTCCCCGGATTCCGGCTTTGTGCAAAGGCGTTGGGGTTGCTTGGACTTAACTGACTTTTTATTGAAAAATAATCCTCCGTACTTTGCAAAAGGCATTTTTAGGGCTGAATCATTTCTATGAAAATCAACAAAAGCATTTCTGAAAAAATAAAAGTAACGTCCGAGGTGGGACGGTTGCGGCGGCTGCTCATTCACAGTCCCGACCGGGGACTGGGCAAAGTAGTGCCTTCCAAAGCCCAGGACTGGCTCTTCGAGGACATCGTACACCTCGACACCATGCGGCGCGAGGAATACGACTACTACGTGAAACTGCTTCTGTATTTCCTCGATCCCGAAAAGGTCAAAGGCAAAATTGCGGACATCGACGCCGACGCCTCGCGGGCCTTTTATAAACCCGGTAACGCGGGCTATTTCAATTCTGACAAAGTTATCGACCTGCAAAACCTGCTGGCGGATATTCTGAAAGTCGAGGTGGTGCGCACTAAGCTGATTGCCTCCATCTGCGGTATCGAGAAATGCTCCCACGCCACCCAGCTCGAACTGGCGAAACATGACCCGGAGGAGTTGGCCAAAATTTTCATCTCGGGGTCGCAGTCCGACGAGCGGATGCTGTTTTCGCCGCTGCCCAACCTGATCTTTACCCGCGACATCGGCATCGTCATCGACGACCACATCCTGCTCAACCGCCCGGCCAAGGCGGCCCGGACGCGCGAATCGCTGCTGGCGCAGTACATTTTCTTCCACCATCCACTGTTTGCCGACTACCGCGACAAGATCATCGAAATCCCCGACAACGCGCGGCATTTCCTGATCCCGGAGGACGAGCAACTGAGCGACTTCAATCGCTCCACCCTGGAAGGCGGCGACGTGATGATGGTCGCGCCCCGGCACCTGCTCATCGGGTGCAGCGAGCGCACGACCCTCTACGCCGCGCAGCAGACGATGAAGATTTTGTTCGAGAAAAACGTCGTGGATACCATCACCATCGTGCAGATTCCCAAGAAGCGCGACTACATGCACATCGACACGGTTTTTACCCAAGTCAAAAAAAACGTGTGGGTGCTGCTCGGCTCGCTGGCCCGGCAGGGTGACGAAAGCCGCAAGAAGGACGTCCTGCATTTTTTCGGCCCAAAGGTGCTGGGCCAGAAAATGAAGATCATGCAGTTTTACAAAGGCTTGGAACAAAAGCCCATCGAAATCGAAAACCTGGAAGACCTGCTGGCCGACATCAGTAAGAACGATTTGGGCAGCAAGGAAGAGGTAAAGTTCATTTATTCCGGCAATAACGAATTTCCCTTCGGCGAACGCGAGCAATGGACCGATTCCTGCAACCTGCTGGCCCTGAAAGACGGCGTGGTCATCGGCTACGACCGCAACGACAAAACCCTCGACGCCTTCCGCGCCGCCGGCTTCCGCACCATTAAAGCCGCCGAGCTACTAGCCGAATTTGAAGCCGGAACCACATTACCCGACACCATCACCGACACCTTCATCATGCTCCCTTCGGCAGAGCTATCCCGCGCCCGAGGCGGCTCGCACTGCATGAGTATGCCGATGCTAAGGGAAAGTTGTTGAACTGTGTAATCGTTGAATCGTGTAATTGATGTTTTTTGTTATATGTTTATTTGTGTAAATAGCTAACAGAAAATAGATTGCGCTTCTAGATTTAACAAAAAATAGTTCGCCAATTCAACATCAATTACACGATTCAACGATTACACAATTACACAAAAAGATGTCTCCCGTTCGCACAACTACCCTCCACCCCCAAACCACCCCGCACATCTTCATGGTGCGTCCGGTGCGTTTTGCTTATAATGAGCAGACCGCCGAGAGTAATGAATTCATGGATGCCGACTTTGCGGCGGAAACCCGGCGCGTCGCGCAGGAGAAAGCGCTGGAAGAATTTGATTACATGGTTGCCACGCTGACGAATGCCGGGGTGGACATGCGCGTTTACGAAGATACATTAGACCCTTACTCGCCCGACTCCATTTTTCCCAACAACTGGATCACCACGCACCGGGATGGAAAAATTATCCTCTTTCCGATGATGGCACCTAACCGCCGGGTGGAGCGTCGCGCCGATATTGTCGAAGATTTACGGCAGCGCTTTCGGGTGGAGGAAGTGATCGACCTCACGCACTTCGAGCAGGATGACAAATTTTTGGAAGCCACGGGCAGCATGGTTCTCGACCGCCACCACAAAATCGCCTACGCCTGCCTGTCGCCCCGGACGCACCCTGAGGTACTGGCGGCTTTTGCGGCAGCGGCGGATTACGAGGTGGTGAGTTTTTCGGCGTCGGACGACAACGGCGTGGCGATTTACCACACCAACGTTCTGATGTGCGTAGGCGACTTTTTTGCGGTGGTTTGCCTGGAAGCGATCAAAGATGAGGAGGAGAAAAACCTTGTGCATCAGCGGCTGGAAGAAACCGAAAAAGAAATTGTGGAAATAACCCTCGATCAGATGAAGAACTTTGCGGGCAATATGCTGCTGGTGCAAAGTAGTGCCGATGCCAAAATTCTGGTCATGTCCAGCAGCGCGTACCACGCTTTAACCGAAGCCCAGCGAACTACGCTCAGCCGATACGCCCAATTGCTTCATACCGACCTGTCCATCATCGAGGGCAATGGCGGCGGCTCGGCCCGCTGCATGATGGCGGAGATACATTTGCCGACCAAATAACGAGTGGCAGTCTGTGGATTTTTATTCACACCCTGATTTGTCTCCGCTTCTCCTTCCGTTCCTACTTTTCCCCAAAGATGGCTCGCTCGCCATGTGGTAAGATTCTTTCCCCTTTTCCGGGCAAACAATAAACCTTCACAAACAAATTGAACTGAATCATGGCAGATAGAACAGAAAAAGCCCAAGACGTATTAGAGAGCCTTTCGAAACTGAATTTCGACCGAATCAAGGGGTATCAGAACGCAAAAGAAGACACCAAAGACGCCGACCTTCTGGCCCTGTTTAGCTTTTACGAACAGCAGAGCAGCCAGTTCAGATCCGACCTCAACGCTGAAATTATAAAATACGGCGGCGATGTCCCTGACGACCAGTCGTTCATGAGCGACCTTCACCAGGCCTGGATGGATTTGAAAGCCGCCGTGACGGGCAAAGACCGCGACTCGGTGCTGAGTTCCTGCGAGTTTGGCGAGCAAACCATTGTAGCGGGCTACGAAGACGCCCTGGATTACGACGATGACGATGTTCGCCTTCCCGACGCGCTGGAAAGCGTGATTCGCAAGCAGTTGGAAGAGTTGCGCTCGGCCAAGAGCCGAATCGCTACTTTGCACGCGCAGGCCGACTGAAACATTGGCAGCCAAGAATAGTTTAAAATAAAGCAAGGGATGATCAGGCGATCATCCCTTGCTTTATTTTACGTACACATCAAGAAACTTATGAATGAAAATTGACGACCAAGCAGAGAAAATAATGGTGGGAGGGATGGGAGCAGTATGCCACGATCAGGGCGTGTTCTTCAGAGTGTGGGCACCCCACGCCGAGTCCGTGTCGGTAGTTGGCAGTTTTAATGGCTGGTACAAAGACGCCGACCTCCTGGATCATGAAGAAAACGGGTACTGGGGAGGAAACGTAGAAAATGCCAGGGCAGGGGAAGAGTACAAATTCGTGTTGCGTACGCCTTCGGGAGAGTTGTACCGCAACGATCCTTACGCGCTTCAACTCACCAATTCGATTGGCAATGGTATCATCTACGATCAGTCGGCCTTCGATTGGCACAACGATGGTTTCGTGACCCCGGCCTGGAACGAATTGGTGATTTACGAAATACACCTGGGTACTTTCAACAAAAATGGCCCTTAC
>JBBSKK010000329.1:0-4723 GCA_038256395.1 Cytophagales bacterium
GGAGCCATCTTCCAGCGGCCGCTTGGCGCCGTATAAGCCTTGGAAGGCGGGGCCGTACATACCTTTCGTGCGGGTGCCTTCCGAGTGGCAACCCGCGCAGGCCGTTTTGGTGAAAATGGCCTTGCCTTTTTCAGCTGAGGCCACTTCCTTGGGCTTTTCCACCACATTTCGGCGGGCCGTCAGCAGCCGGTAGTCCACGTCAGCGAAGCCGTGTTTTGCGGTCGTGATATCTTCCAGATAATTGATAGTAAACCAGAACTCATCCGCAAAGGCGTGGCCATCTTTTGCTTTTAGCTGGTAATCGACTTCCATTTGCATCACCTCTTTCATCTCAGGTACCAAGAGCAGTACCTTTCTGCGGTCGGGCGACAAATAAGTCGCCGAAACGAACATTGTCTCTTCGCCTACCGAGCCGTCCAGCTTGTAATGCCCCGAGCCGTACTCTTCGGTGCGGAGGTAGTTGTAGCGTTTGAGTTGGTAGTTGTCGGGATTGGTGGCCGTGGCGGCGTCGAGTTCCGAGTCGAAACTCAGTACGATGCCCTGCTTGCCCGCCTCGAACTGATCGACCATGTAGCTGGGTTTGCCCGTATAGCGCAACCGCAGCAACGCGCTCAAACCATTCGAGTTAGAACCCCACAGGTTGAAGCCCGCCACGTAGAGTTGCCCGTCCTGCGGGTTCGTCGCGCCCTTTGACGTCGGGGCCGGGTAGTCGGCGTGAATCATGGAAAGTCCACCCTGAATGCCCTGCGCGGTGCTGTCGATCAGCACCCGAAACATACCGGGACGACCGAAAGAAAAGTGAATCAAATCGCCGCTCAACGGCCCCATTTTGTCGCTGGTTACCCAGGCTTGCCCGATGCTGGACTGATCCACGTTGTGGGGAATCCAGGTCAGCGGCGGGGCAATTGGTGGGTTGTCGGTGCGGTGTACCGTGGGACTTACGCCGTAGTAATCGCCTTTTTTGATGACGTAAATGGGGGAGGAGGGTACGAAATTACCCTGCTGGTCGGAGGCGGTCAGCACACCCGTTTTGGGATTCATCCCCAAGTAGGGTCCCCGCAGCCCGGTCGCAATCACTTCGGCGTCGCGGCCATCGGGCGAAATCCGCAAAATGACGCCATTATGCACCGAACCGGCGCGGAAGCCCTTGGCGACCTGCGGCGTAACGCCCGGCCCGTTGCTTAAGCTGCCGCCTTTGGCGATGTAGAAACCTCCGTTTGGCGCGGGTACCATATCCCCCGCCCATTCCCGGCCCTCGGGCGACTGCGACATGACGTTGGAGAAATTTTCGTAGTAGTCGGCTACGCCGTCGGCGTTGAGGTCGTGCAGCTTTACAATTCCTTCCCGACCGAATACATAGATTTCGTCGTTCACGACTTCGATGCTCATCGTCTCGTGCATCCCGGAGGCGAAGCGCTTCCACCGAATATTTTGCAGGTTTCGGTCGATTCCGTCGATGAGCCAGACGTCGCCCTCAAAGGTAATTACCGCCGCGCGACCGTCTTTAAAAAAAGACACATCCGCCACCCGAACATTCCGTTTCCAGGGATTGGGCAAGGGCAAGGTCAGCTTGTCGGTCACGAAGGCCGCCGTGTCGGGCGACAGGACACCCCGCGTTTTCACTTCTTCTTTCCAGTAAGCCGGACCGCCTTTTTGCACGTCGGGAAAGGCGATACGGGTGGACTTACACGTTTTTTCAAATTGCTCAATCAACCGCGCCGGGCCTTTCCAGATCATCACCGTGGCTTCCATGCCCTGCGTGGAAGGCGCAAACCGCACTTTCAAATGGCTTTGATCCGAGAGACTCGGTTGAAAAAGCTTGTTGTTTTTTCCCACTAGCCCGATGGCTGTAACAGTATCTTGCTTAGCACCCTGATAAATATACGCGAATCGGGCATTCTGCTGCACTTTCGTGCCGTTTGTTACTTCGGCCAGCATCAGTCCCAACGCCTCGGTCGAAGCGCCTATCTTGAAAGTGCGGAGGAAGGCCGTCTCGCCGTTAAAATCCACGCTACCCGGCAATTCCATAACATTTGTTTGGCCGACGTTGTAGTTCAAAACGACCTTATCGCCGTGCGTGTACACGCCGTTCCAGCGGGCTTCGGCGGCGGGCAGCGGCAGCCAATCTTTTTTGGGAGCGGGCACCGCAAAAGTCAACGGATTACCTTGCAGCACTACCCAGCCCGCGTAGCTGCCCGTCGCGATTTGGGGCGCTCCGGCGATGGTAGCCAGTTTGTTGTTTTTATTGGAGAAATCATCGTACGAAATCTGGTGCATCAGCGCCATGGGCATGAACTTCCTCGTCCAGGCCACCGACCAGCGCAGCAAGTCGGTATCGAAACAGACGTAGGCGCTGTCACCCAAACGGATGGCTAATGTCCGGGCGGCCTGGTTGTCGGCGGGAAAGCCCACGCCCAGCTTGCGTGCATCTAGTGAAGTGGAAATAAACGGAAAATCCGGCTCGACAAAAGGGGCGATTATCAGCGAATCGGGATTGCTGGTAATCAACCTTTTGTAGTCGGAACTACTTGACAGGAATACCGCAGCGATGCCCAGAATGGCACAGGTAGTCAGTCCGAAATTTTTACGCAATAATTTTAACATTCTGATCAAAGCGAAATGCGAAATTCTTTATAATGGCACGGAGAACTCGCGTGCGACCGGGCGAACACATGGGTTCACAGGTGCGCCTGTCCGACCCTATCTTTCCTCCTTTCATCCTTTCCTCCTCTCTTCAAAAAGCCCCAACTCCGACAACTTCTCCCCGCCTTTGATCCCAAAATCCAGCGTGCGGATCGGGAACGGAATCATGATGTCGTTGGCATCGAAGGCTTCCTTGATGTGCATGATGGCCTCGTGGCGGCCTTGCAGGAATGTCGGCTGCGCGGTGTCCTGCATCCAGATGCGGATGCTGAAATTGATGGAGCTGTCGCCGAACTCGTTGTAAAAAAGCGTAATTTCCTCGTCCCGCGCCCGGACGCTCACTTTCTTGGCGGCGGCGAGGGCGATGTCCTTCACTTTTTGCAGATTATCGCCGTAGGAAACGCCCACGGACAAGTCGAGACGCCGCTTCCCCAGGATGCTGAAATTCTCGATTTTGTTTTGAAAAACATCCTTATTGGGAATGATGATGCGCTGCCCCTGGAAGCTTCGAATCATGGTGTCGCGCAGACTGATTTGTTCCACGATGCCCATCTGGTCGTTGGTTTTTACGATGTCGCCCACGGATAGCGGACGCCGGAAGGAGAGGAAAATGCCCGACATGAAGTTGGCCGCAATATCCTGAAAAGCAAAGGCCAAGGCCAAACCCAGGATACCCGCGCCCGCCAGGATGGACGTCACAGCCTTGTCGAGGTTCAGGACGCTGAGGACGATGAAGAACACCACACCCACCGCGATGACGTAAATCACCGAACCAAACAGGTTATTGATGGTCTCGATGTGCGAAACCTTACGGATGAGTTTCAGCGCAATCTTACGAATGAGCTTGGCGACGTACAAGCCCAGCACCAGAATAACGGCGGCCAGCACAATGTTGGGCAGCAGCCGAATGAATTCTTTGGCCCACAGGGTTAGTTTTTTGCTGAGTAAATCTGCCGCTTGATTAATGTCGAGATTCATGGAGGGTGATACTATTTTTTATTTAAAACCAATTTCCGAACGCGCCGCTCCGCCGAATATTTTGGCCAGAGGCGCATACGAAGAAAGGGGAAGCCGTAGCCTCCCCTTGGTATTCTAAGCCTATGACTTAAAAAGGTAGATCGTCGTCCGAACCGCCGCTGGGGGCGAAGGCGGGGTTGGGCGGCGGGCCGAAATCGCCGGGGGCGTTGTTGGTGCTGGAAGTAGCGGCAGGGGCGCTACCCGCCACGCCTTTCTCGATTTTCCACGCTTTCAGGTCGGTGTACCAGCGCTGGTTGTACTCACGGCTCTCGGCGTCAATGGAGGCTGTCACCACATCGCCCTCAGCCAGGGCAAATTGGTCGATTTTGTCGCCCCACATCATGATGCACACTTTTTTGGGGTACTGGCCTTCGGTTTCGAGGATGAACTCCTGCTTGCGCCACGTGCCGTTCTTGCTTGTCCCGTTCAATTCGGGAAGGATTGAGACTACGGTTCCTGATATTTCCATGAATTGGTTTTTTTACAAAACTTTGAATTGATACCTTGCCAAAAGTAAAGAAATTGCCGATTATATCAAAAGTTGTTGAACTGTTGAACGGCGGGGCGCCCCGTGGCGAACGCCCGCCCGGCGTGTAATCGTTGAACTGCTGTGGATTTGTTGATTTGGCTTTATTCTCTCCCCATTTTCATGAATACTAATTCTGTTTTTAGCCAATTAGTCAGCCTGTGTTTGATAATGTTGTTACTGGCCTGCGCTACTGCGTCAAAAACATCCGCTCCGAAACGGGTGGACTTGTTTTTGCTGATTGGGCAGTCCAATATGGCCGGGCGCGGACCGCTGGATGCTGCGCCAAATCCTCCCAATCCTAATATTTGGGTGATAAATTCTGAAGATCAATGGGCCGTTGCCAAAGATCCGTTGCATTTTGACAAACCTACCGTGGTGGGCGTGGGGCCGGGACTGGCCTTCGCCGAGCGCTGGCTGGAACTGAATCCGAAGGCTAAAATTGGGTTGATTCCATGCGCGGTCGGCGGCAGTAGCATCGATGATTGGCAGCCGGGCCAAAAACACGCCCAAACGGGTATTTACGCCTACGACGCC
>JBBSKK010000330.1:0-4698 GCA_038256395.1 Cytophagales bacterium
TGTACTTACTAGACATCAGTCTGGAAGACTTACAAACTCGCTATGACAAATACGTAGCGGCTGAATATCCATCCAATACCCCATAAATCGCTATGAAAACCAGTAACCTATTGCTGCTTGGCCTGATTTCGTTTGTGTTCGTAGCCATGGTAGGCGTGCATGTGTCTATCAAAGCCGAACTTGATAAGATTGATTTTAAAGACCCGCTCAGCGGCTACTCGCGCCACAGTGTGAAACCTTTCAAGCACATCAAACTAACAGGACAACCTTTTGGATCGATTCAGATTCAACCGGGCGGAACTTTTGAAATAGGAAAGGAGGAAAAGGATCAAATTGGCCAGTCGATGATCCTGGAATGGCAGCAGCGGGGCGACACGCTCTATGTTAGCCAACAAATGGAAGCAGGTTCCAAAACAATACCTTACACACCCGATGGTTACGTTTTTCGCAAGCCCCATTTGTACATAATCGCCCCGACTGTTTCGAGCCTAATTTCGCAAGGGATTACGAGTAGAGTAAGTCATTGGGCAGGTGGCAAATTTTCTATAGTGCAAATTGGAAAAGGGCTTCTGATCAGTGACAACCGTTTTGACGAGATTGTGATCGACGCCGCGCAAGAAAGCTACGTAGGAATAGACGAAAAAAACCACCTGGGAAGCACGACGGTGATTTTACGTGATTCCAGTGAGTTGGCTGTTGAAAAAGATGTTGTGGGAAAATTAAATTTGCGTGCTGACAGTACCACCTCCGTCACCTTGCCAGGAAGTGTGTTGCGGAAAAACTTGGACTAACAAGCTGACTCTAAATCACATCTCGTCTTTCAAGAATCTAGACAAAACATTGCTGGAAATATTTCTCAGCGTCGATTTGTCGGAGATCGACACAGTTTATTCCAATCCATTCAGCAAAGCTTCAATCGGGCGGGCCTCGCGTTCGCCTTCCTCCGCCAGCCTGTGTTCTTCAGATTCCGCCTTCACATTCTCCCAAGCTGCTTTCTGCTCATCGGTAAGCGAATTTTCTAATTTGTCCTGGTTCTCGATTTGAGCAAAATCAAGCGCATGAACCAACTGCATAAAAAAGGAGAATTTGTCGTCTGGCACGTTAATGGTAATCTGTTTCATGGTCAAAGTCTTTTGGAAGATTTTGGAATAGAATACTGGTTCAGTCGATTGACTGACAAATAAACGCAAAATAAAGGAATGGCTGTTCGCTTAGCGATTCAGGCCCAAACCCATCTATCTTTATGAACCTTAGCAAAACCGCCAAAACACTCCTAATCCTCCTTTTCCTCTTGCTTTTGGGCACAGCGGGCTGGTATTTTTACCAAAAACAAAACGCCAACCCCGTCTCGGGCCTGAAACCACGGGTCGAATTGGCCAATGTCCGGATAGACGCCATCACGGACAGTACCCTGGATTTGACCATAAATCTGCTGCTTCATAATCCCTTGCCCGTCGGGCTGGATGTGGCCGATATGGCGTATTCAGTCAAGATGAACGAGACCGTTATTCTGGAAGACGAATACGCAAAACCTTTCGTGGTCAAGGCCAGTGACAGCAGTTCGCTGAACATCGCCACGCAACTGAACCTCAAAAACCTCATCGCCGAAGTCAACGAGCAGGATCGCCTGGGCAACGACAGCGCCGACTACCACTTTGAGGGTATTTTTCATCTGCGGAAACCGTTTTTGGGGAAAGATACGCTTCGGTTGTCGATGGACAAACGGGCGTTCGTCTATCACTTACCGGAGATAAAAGTCGTCGGTTTCAATTTGGAAAAATTCCGGTTGAGTGAGTCAGAGGTGCTGCTGAGTTTGCAGGTGACCAACGAAAATCCCTTTGCCCTCGAATTCAAGAATCCGACCTACTCGATTGACTTGGGGAAACAGGGCAATGTGCTGGAAGGCAGCAATCCCGGCGGCACGAAAGTCGGAAAGAATAGCACCGAAACCTATGAAGTACCCTTTACCGTCGATATGGGAGAATTGCTCAAAACGGGTGGACAACTGCTCTTCCAGGGAAAAAATCTGCCTTTCAAACTCATTTTCAAGTGCAAACTGGCCTCCGATAACGAAATGCTGAACAACAGCAACCTAAACTACGTCGTGGAAGGCGACATGAGGGATTTGCAGGAGTTGAAAAAGATGATCGATAAGAAGTAGTCGTTTCGCTTTTGGGGAGATAAGGACGTTTTAGCTATTTTTGGCAAAATATAAGCCGTCCCCACTGCTACCGGATGCCTTCCCCTTACATTTTGATTTTAGGCTGCTTCGATACCAAAGGTGAAGTTTTCCAATACCTCCGAACACAAATCCTGAAAGCGGGCGAACGCGTCGTGACGATGAACACCGGGACGATGGGAACCACCGATGCTTTCCCCGTGGACATCGAAGCCGAGACGGTGGCACAGGCGGCGGGGACGACGCTGGAAGAAATAAGGCAAAGAAACGACACCACCAAAAAGCGTAGTATTGCCATCAGTATGTTTGGCAATACCTCTGCCTGCGTGAACCAATGCACTGACTTACTGGAAAAGGCGGGCTACGAAGTAATGGCGTTCCACGCCAATGGGGTAGGAGGGGCCACGATGGAAGCCCTCATCCGCGAGGGCGTTTTCGCGGGCGTCCTGGACGTGACGACCACCGAACTCGCCGACGAACTTTGCCAGGGCGTGTGCAGCGCCGGGCCAACCCGCCTGACCGCCGCCGCCGAAATGGGCATTCCGCAGATTGTAGTTCCGAGCTGCCTCGACATGGTCAACTACGCCGAACCGGACACCGTGCCGCCGCAATACCGCAATCGCCAACTGTACAGTTGGGCCCCGAATGTGACCCTCATGCGAACCAACCAAACTGAAAACCGATTGCTGGGAAAAGAAATAGTCCAGAAACTGAAAGGAGCCAATGCCACCATCGTTCTGCCGCTGAAAGGCATTTCCCAAATTGACGCCGAAGGCAATATTTTCCATAACCCAGAGGTGAACCAGGCGCTATTCGACTCTATTAAAGAAAATGCCGGGAAAAATCTGAAAGTGCTGGAAGCTGATTCACACATAAACGACCAAGCTTTTTCAGCATTTTTGGTCAAAAAGCTGTTGCAAATCATGGATCACAAATCCTGAAAATGCTTTTACAGGTTCACGCAACTCATAGACTTTAAACTCATAAACTTTAAACTTAAAAATGCCAAATCCATGGACAGGTAAGGGAAACCCTTACACGAGACAAGAAGTTAGAGACCGCCTTCAAGCAACCGTTGACCAGCAAAAAGCCATCATCGCCGCCGGGGCAGGAACGGGTATCAGCGCCAAATTCATCGAAAAAGGCGGGGCCGATCTCATCATCATCTACAACTCGGGCCGCTTCCGCATGGCGGGACACGGCTCGTCGGCGGGCATGATGGCCTACGGCGACGCTAACGCCGAGGCGCTTTCCATCGGCGAGTACGAGGTGCTTCCTGTGGTGGTGGAAGTACCCGTCATCTGTGGCGTGTACGGCTCCGACCCGCGCCGCCGGATGTGGCACCACTTGCTAAAAGTCAGGGATATGGGCTTTTCGGGGATCAATAACTTCCCCACCCAGTCCATTGTGGACGGCCACCTGCGGCAGGTGCTGGAAGAAACGGGCATGGGCTTCGACAAGGAAGTCGAGATGGTGCGGCTGGCTTCGAAAATGGATTTGTTTTCGATTGTCTATGTCGCCAAGCCCGAGGAAGCGGCCCAAATGGCCGAGGCCGGGGCCGACGCAATCATCGCTCACGTGGGAACGACGGTGGGTGGCTCCATCGGGGTGGTGGATGCTTCGTGCAGCATGGACGAGGCCATTGAGCGCAGTCAGGCGATCATGGACGCCGGGAAGGCCATAAACCCTGACATTTTCTTCCTGGCCCACGGCGGCCCCGTCAATACGCCGGAGGACGTGCGGGTGATTTTGGACAAAACGGATATGCACGGTTTTGTGGGGGCGTCGTCGCTCGAGCGCATGGGCGTGGAACAGTCGCTCACCGACCTGACGCGGCGGTTCAAGGCTTTGACTTTGGGGAAAGAGGGTTAGAATTGGGGCTTTTTCGTCTCTTTGTGAAATAGTCTTTCTCTAACCACTCCTTCTTGAAAAAGTTACCACTCGTCGCTGCTGCTTTTCTTTTACTGATGCTCACGGCAATCTGTTCGAACGCCCAGAATCTGCTGCCAGGTTATCTGCGTACCGAGTACAAGGTCAGTCCGATTACGGATGTGGCCGCACCCCGGCTAAGCTGGGAACTGACTTCATCGGTGAGAAACCAGATTCAGTCGGCCTACCAGATTCTGGTGGCCAGTTCACGGGAAAAACTTTCGGAGCAAGGCGCGGATTTGTGGAATTCCGGGAAAGTGGGCAGCCGCGCCACGGCGCAGATTGCTTACGCGGGCAATCCGCTGGCTTCGCGGCAAATTTGCTACTGGAAAGTGCGCAGTTGGGAGAAAAACGGCCAGCCGGGCGCGTGGAGCGAAGTCGCTCGCTGGGAAATGGGCCTTTTGGATAAAAAAGATTGGCAGGCGCAGTGGATCGGTCTGGACCCCGACACGCTGGGCAAGGGCAAGATTTATCACTTGCCTCCCGCACCCTACCTGCGCAATGAAATCAAAGTCAAATCCGGCTTCCGCAAGGCGCGGCTGTACGTTACCGCCCTGGGTTTGTACGAATTCTCAATCAACGGTATCAAA
>JBBSKK010000331.1:0-4686 GCA_038256395.1 Cytophagales bacterium
GCCTTCCTCCCCGATGTATTCGTAAAACATCAGCCGTCCCGTCCCGTCGCCGGGCGAAATCAGTACCTGCCGCGTGGGGCCGGGCTTGAACTTGCCCACCGCCACGCGTCCCCCCTCCTTGCCGAGCCGGGTACGCTGGAATTCCTTCGTTTCGGGCAGGTACTTGAACCAGTAGTTGCCCGCCAGCAGGTCGATCCAGCCGTCGCCGTCCACGTCGGCGGTGGTCACGCCCTCGGCGTACCAGGAGTTTTTCTCCCCGGCTTCGCCCGAAAAAATGGCGTCCATTGGCCACGGCCCCGCCTTGGGGTCGGCGGGGATATCGGCCAGGAACAGGGCCTTGGCCCCTTGGTTCCAAAAGGCAAGCTGCGGCTTGCCCGTCCGCTTGAAGTCGCCGAAGGCCTGGTCGTGGTGCTGGTGCTTGCCGCTTTCCTTGATGACGTGCCGCCGCCAGGCTTGGCCGTTCGCGGTACCGGGGTTTTCCCACCACCACATCATCGGACTTTGCGAGTCGCCACCGAACACGATGTCCTCGTCGCCGTCGCCGTCGATGTCGTAGTGCGCACCGCCCGCTTCCACGGTCAGGAATTCGGGTTCCAGCACCCACTTTTCCCAGCCCTTGGCCGTGCGGACGTAGCCCACCAGGGCCGGGGCCACCTGCCGGAAGCCGACGACGAAATCGTTTATGCCGTCGCCATTCAGGTCAACGATCATCGATGCGGTCTGCTGCTGGCTTTTTCCGGGAAGGGCGATGGCCCCGCCCTCGGTGCTGACGTGCTGCCAATTGGGCGACTGGGCTAAAACAGTAGTAGTGGCCACTATCAATAAGATGATTAGCGTTCTCAATAGGTTCATATGTGTTTAAATTTCCTGGAAAAAGCAGAGGCCAATGAAGCTAACAACTGCACGAATCAAGTATTTACTGAAACAAGAAGGACAGGCCTTTTTTTTACTGATTTGAAATCTTCAGCTACCATTTTTGGTAAAATGCGGTTTTTCTAAAAACAAACTATCTACCCCCGCCTTGCTCCACCTCGCCACCGAAAATTCGACACTCACTTACGGGCCGGGCGCCAGCCCGACGGACATCGCTTTGCCCGAGGCCGCCTTCCTGGCCCTGAAAAACTACGCCCTGCGCGACGACGCCGAACCTGTTCTTCATTACTTCGTACGGCGGGGGCAGGCGTATCTGCGGGTTGGGCCTTACGTGGGTCTTCTGCAAGCTGGTGCCAACACAGGAATTGAGATTTTGCCCAAAACAACGCCTGACTCCTCGCCGGAATCTGTCGCTGCGGCCCGGCTGCTGCTGCTGCGGATGCTGCTAGCCGTCCCCGATTTGCGGCTGTTGCCACTGCCCGAGGCGCGGTTAAGCCAACTGGCCCGTTTCCCGCTGCCAGACGCGCTGGCGGCGTTGTTCCTGCAACGAGCCGGAAAAATGTTGCACCGGGATTTGCCAACCGATTACCAAACCGTGGAAGCGGAAAGGCCCTTTGTAAAAGGAAAACTGCGCCTTGCAAGCAATCTACTGTCGTTCGCGACCCACCCTGAGCGTCTGCCTGTGGCCTACGCCGAGCGCAGCCGCAACCACGCGCTGAATCGACTGCTCAAAGCTTGCCTACAAAGTCTGCGCTTTGGGGGTAATGCCCGGTTGGTGCGACAGTATTTGTTTCTGTTGGAAGATCTTCCCGCTCCGCAAGACTGGCGCGAAGATCTTCGGCTGGCCCAAAATCAAAACCGGACTTTCCGCGACTACGCCTGGCTGTGGCCGTGGGCCGAGTGGCTGCTGGGAGGAGCGGCCCCGGCGGTCGGCGAGGGCCGCAGTAGCCTGCCCGGATTACTTTTCCCAACCCAGTTTTTGTTTGAAAACTACGTGGCCCGCAGTTTGAAAAAACACCTATCCGCCGAGTATTCGGTCAGCATCCAGGAGTCGCCGCATCACTTGCTATACGATACGCGGGGCAAGGCCACGCACCGCCTGCGGCCCGACGTGGTGGTGCGCCGGGGCGAGGATATCTGGGTTTTGGATACAAAATGGAAACTCGTGCAAGGCAACGGCTCACAAGTGGCCAATCTAGCCCAGAGCGATCTCTATCAGCTTTATGCCTACGGTCAGCGATACGCTCAAGGGTCAGGAAATGTCAAACTGGCCTTGGTTTACCCCAAAACGACTGACTTTTCTACCGCCTCTCCCCCACTCTCCTACGAGCCGCACCTGCCGCTACACCTGCTCCCCGCCGACTTGTCGGTGAACTCAGCGCAGATGGTCGAGCAGTTGTGGAAAGAACTGGATCAGAAGCGAAAAGCTAATTTACCCTTATCTGATGGCTAAAGCCACCGGCAATTGATAAGCTTGAATTCTCACCGGAAAATATTTCGCAACCGCCAAGCGGCCTTGTCTCAATTCTCAACTCTCCCCTTAGTTCCCGACACTACATACATCATCGCTCCGCCCGCCGCGTGGTACTTGTTGGCGTCGATGTAACGCTCGGTTCGCTCGCCGAGGTGGGCGTATTGGCGGACGTAATTCTCGTAAAATTCCAAAGATTCCGGCCCCAGGGCTTTGAAATAATCGTCATCGCTGAATTCTTCAGAGTTCCAGCGGTCGCCGTGCCGCCACTGGCGTATGGTGGCGCGTTGCTCGGGCGTGTGGTAGGGCGGGTACATGGCGATGGCCTTGTCGGAAAGCCTCACGTCGATGTTCTCGAAGCCCGCCTGGGCCAGCATCCCCGGCACCAGGTCGCCGAGGGAGTTGTCGCCCTGGCCAAGTTTTTTCTTGCCCCGCTCAAAAAGCAGCGCGTACTTGACGTGGTCCAACACCTGCTCGATGGGGTCGTCGCTGGAAATGGAACTGCGCGTCAGGCTCTGCACCAAATTGTTAGGCTCTACACACAGGATAGTACCACCGGGCCGCAGCACCCGTTTCATCTCAGCGATTATTGCCGCCGGGTCGAGGACGTGGATGAGCAGCGTCTGGCAGGTGACAAGGTCGAAGGTGGCGTCTTCGTAGGGCAGATCGTCGGCCTCGGCTTTTTTCAGTTCAAAATCAATGCCCTTTTCCGTAAAGTAAGTGCGTAACTCCCGACTACCCTTTGCCCACTTACGGTCGTTGTCCACGCCTGCTACCCGCGTGGGTCCCTCCTCCGATGTGCCGAGGTAGTTAACCAGCAGCTTGCTCCAATGGCATTGCCCGCAGCCCACGTCCAGTAGATTATAGCATTGGTCCAATTGCAGTCGCCGGGCCAGCAGTTTCAGGAAACTCTCGTTCCACCAGAAATCGCGGTAATCGCCAAAAAAGTCTTCAGAATGGCCTTTTTGGGCAGAAGAACGGGGTCGTTTCATGATTTTTGTAAAAAGAAATTCGGACTTTTTTTGCATAAATAGTCTGCCGGAGTTGTCGGGCCGGAAGGCCGAAACCGGCTTCGGCCAAAGGTAGGGGTAAAGCGGGCAACTGGAAAATCAGCTCACCTAGGAAATTCCCGGTGGAATCGCCAAATTTGCCGATTCAAATCCAGCCGTTTATTGCATGAAACTGAGCGTCGTCATTCCGGCCTACAACGAAGAGGAATCCATCACGTACACGCTGCGGGCGCTGCACACCACCCTGCAAAAGTACCACGTGCCGCACGAAATCTGCGTAACCAACGATAACTCCAAGGACGGCACGCTGCGGGTGCTGGACGAGCTTTCAGTGGAAATACCGGAACTGGTCTATTTTACTAATCAAGGCCCCAACGGCTTCGGCTACGCAGTGCGCTACGGACTGGATCGCTTCACGGGCGATTGCGTGGCCATTTTTATGGCCGATATGTCCGACGACCCCGAAGATTTGGTGAAGTATTATTTCAAAATGCTGGAAGGCAACTACGACTGCGTGTTCGGCTCGCGCTGGTCGAAGGGCGGGAAGGTGATCGACTACCCAAAGGTCAAGAAGTTCATCAACCGCATCGCCAACTCCATAGTTCGCGTGGTAATGGGCATCAGCTACAACGACACGACCAACGCCTTCAAACTCTACCGCCGTGAAACCATCGAGGGAATCCGGCCTTTCCTTTCGCCGCACTTCAACCTCACCATCGAACTGCCGCTGAAAGCCATCGTTCGTGGCTACACCTACGCCATTGTCCCCAATAGCTGGACCAACCGGAAATTCGGGGAATCGAAGCTGAAAATCAAGGAAATGGGCAGCCGCTATTTTTTCATTTTGATGTACTGCCTGATTGAAAAGTACTTTTCGCAGGGCGATTTTATGAAAAAAGCGAAGCGAACGGAGAAGCCGGTTAGCCGTTGATTTTGGTTAAAAAGTTAATGGTTAAACGGTTAAGAGTTCAATTCGTCATCTCAGCCTGTATAAAACTATTAGAAAAACCCGGCCAGCCAGTCTTTCAGAAAATACAGTTTATACATCGCGAAACTTACGACGGTACCGACTGATAGGCCACTAATTAGCATCCAAAGGAAAATCTCGCGTCTGGGTACCCGAAAAGCTACGGCGATGATGGTGCCGCCAATGGGGGTGAAAAGCAAAGGCGTGAGAACGGCGATGCCGATGATGCCGAATCGCTTCCAAATGCGCACGGCCATGCGGCTGGATTTGGTGAATCGCTTCGGAGTTGTTTTCCGCCAGCGCTTGATCAATAGTTGAATTGCCTTCCCAACGTAAGTAAACAGCACCACGCTGACCATCATACC
>JBBSKK010000332.1:0-4680 GCA_038256395.1 Cytophagales bacterium
ACCTGTCACTTTCCACCTCGCGCCAAGCGGGTTATCTATTTGTTCCAGAGTGGCGGACCATCGCAGTTGGAATCCTTTGATTACAAGCCCGAACTCGCCAAATGGCACGGACAGGAGATTCCCGATTCTATTAAAAGTACCCAACGTAATTCCGGCATGGTGGCGGGGCAGTCCAGCTTTCCGCTAGTGAAATCCATTTATGATTTTCAGCAGTATGGGCAGTCGGGGGCCTGGGTGTCGGAGCTTTTCCCCTATACTGCCAAAATCGTGGATGACCTCTGCATGGTCAATTCCATGTACACCGACGCCATCAACCACGAGCCTGCCGTAATGCTGGTGCAGACCGGCTCGCAGCAAACCGGGCGGCCTTCCATCGGCTCGTGGCTGAGCTACGGCTTGGGTTCCGACAACCAGAATCTGCCCGCTTTTGTGGTCATGATTTCCAAAGGGGGTGGGGCGCAGCCGCTTAGTTCGGCGGCCTGGGGTAATGGCTTCTTGCCCTCACACCATCAGGGCGTGCAGTTTCGGGCGGGCAACGAACCCGTATTATATTTACAAAACCCTTACGGCGTCCACGAAAACGACCGCCGTGAGCAACTGGATTTTATTAAAGGCTTGAACGAACACCAGTTCGACGTCTGGGGCGATCCCGAGATTCATTCCAAGATCAGCCAGTACGAAATGGCCTACAAAATGCAAGCCTCCGTTCCCGATGCCGTCTCGACCGCCGACGAACCCGACTACATTTACGAACTCTACGGCGAGGATGCCCGTAAGCCCGGCACTTACGCGGCCAACTGTCTGCAAGCACGCAAACTGGCCGAAAAAGACGTGAAGTTCATCCAACTCTATCACATGGGCTGGGACCACCACGGTGGCCTACCCGGCGGCATGAAAGCGCAGGCCAAAGCCACCGACCAGGCCAACGCGGCCCTCATTACCGACCTAAAACAAAGGGGCTTACTGGATGATACACTCGTAGTGTGGGGCGGAGAATTCGGACGAACAAGCTTCTCGCAGGGCCGTCTCACGCCCACCGACTACGGCCGCGACCACCACCCCGGCTGCTTCACGATGTGGATGGCGGGGGCGGGCGTGAAGGCGGGGATGGTCTATGGCAAGACCGATGATTTCAGCTACAACGTCGTCGAGAACGGCGTTCACGTTCACGATTTCCAGGCTACGCTGCTGCACATCCTGGGCATCGACCACGAGCAACTGACCTTCAAACACCAGGGTCGCCGCTTCCGCCTGACGGACGTGCATGGGAAAGTGGTGCACGATATTTTGAGTTAGGCATGAAAGTCAGTTTCATCTTCGGCTCTCTCTTTCAGTTTCTTATTCATTGCCTCGAAGCCGTTTCGCGTGTTGACCTCGATCATTTTATTGAACAGAGGCACTAGAATTCCCCCGAACTGCTCGCTTTGTCGGAAGGTCGTGCTGCCGTCGCTGTTGTCGGTCAGCTCAAAGCGGTGTTCGCCATCAAAAAGGCCTTTGATAAATAAGTGTCCTAGCCAGCGGAATTCTTTGTTTTTTTCAAAAGCCAATACCCTCGGCGTGAACGTCATGCCGCTGCCGCCGGGCGGGCGATTCGAACATAAAACTGGACAAGTCCGTAACGAAGTAGCCCTGCGTGGAAATCCACTGCGTTACTTCGTCACCGCGTTCGGTAGGAACGAAAATGCGCAGCAGACCGGAGCGGATGAAGCTGAGTTGCTGGCAGTTTTGCCCGGTTTTGAGTAAAAAATGGCCCTTGACTAGGGTAGTGGGCCGAAATAGCGAGGCAATCTGTTCCAAACTTTCGGATTTTACGCCGAAGTAGGAGGTGATGTATTGTTGGAGTTCGGTCATTAGATGTTCTTAAATCAGAAACTAAGCCAAAACTGCCTATATTTGTACATAAATTACCAGGAGGGTAATTATAAATTTGCTTAACTGTTTACGATGAGAATAATCACCAAAGGCAGGTTGCGCAAATTTTGGGAGCGTTATCCAGATGCCGAGGCAGAACTCAAATATTGGTATCGGAAAGTGAGTTCAGCAAACTACGAGACTCCCAATGATGTAATTTTAGACAACCCTAAGGCGGATATTGTGGGGAATAACCGGGTTGTCTTCAACATCTCCCATAACAGATATAGGCTGATTGTAGTTTTTAGATATAAATTGCAAAGGGGTTATATCAGATTTATTGGAACCCATAAGGAATACGACAAAATTCAAAACATCAAGGAAATCTAACGACCCACAACTCGCCCATGAAAACGCTGGAAAAAATCAAAACGGAACTTGCGCCCATCAAAACTGAGGAACAATACCAAAAGTGCCTGGCCTTGATCGACTCGTTGATCGATTGCCCGGAAGATTCTGCCGAGGAAGAAGTGCTAGAATTGGTTTCCATTTTAGTGGAAGATTACGAATCTCGCCACTATCCCATCGAGGCTCCAGATCCAATCGACGCTATAAAATTCAAAATGGAAGAAGCAGGTTTGAAGAGAAAAGATCTGGTCGATTATTTTGGCAGTGCCAGTCGAGTGTCGGAAGTTTTAAATAGAAAGCGGCCTCTGACGCTGGACATGGTGAGAAAACTGCATAAAGGCCTGGGTATTTCAGCGGAAACGCTACTTGCCGGCTGAATTTGGTGAATCAGCTAAATTAATTTTTAAGAAACCTTCTGTTACTTCCCGCTGGCCTGCGCCGCCATCGGGTTTTTACTCGGCATATTGGCCCCGACTTCCAGCCGCCAATTCTGCAAAAGCGTGTGCAGTTGTTGCCGTTTTCCCGGCTCGCTGGCCGCCAGGTTATTTTGCTCCCCGATGTCGTTTTTGAGGTTGTAAAGCTCCAAACCCCGGCCTTCCTCGAACCACTCGATCAGCTTCCAGTCGCCGTCGCGGACGGCCGAGCCGGGCGAACCTCCCTGATTACCGTAGTGGGGGTAGTGCCAAAACACCGGCCCGCGATCCATCTTTTTACCTTTTAGAACAGGCACGAGGCTCATGCCATCTACGTGTTGATCAGGTAGTTTGGGGAGCCCGGCCATATCCAGCAGGGTAGGGTAGAAGTCGGTACTTACCGTGACTTGGTCGCTCACCGAACCCGTTTTGGTAACGCCGGGCCAATGGATGACCATAGGTTCCCGGATGCCGCCTTCGTACAACCAGCCTTTTCCGGCTTTCAAGGGTAGGTTGGTGGTAGGTTGTCCCTCGGAGGTCGACAGCCCGCCGTTGTCGGACATGAAGACGACGATGGTATTCTTATCCAACCCGTTTGCCTTCAACGAAGCCATCACCTTACCAACTGCCTGATCCATCGTTTCGACCAAGGCCGCGTACACCGGCAGACTTTGATTCAACCGCACTTTGCTGTCGCCCTCCTTGCCCCACTCGTCGTCCAGGCCCAGCTTTTTCCTTTTCTCGGTGTACTTGTCCACTAATTTCTGCGGTGCGCCCAGCGGGTTATGCACGGCGTAGAAGGAAAGGTAGGCCAGAAAAGGCTCATTCTTGTGTTTTTCAATATAAGCTACCGTCTCATCGGCCAGTCGGAGCGTCAAATTTTCGCCTTCCGGCCCATTTGTTAGTCTGGGATTATCGTAAGGTGTGAAGTAATGATTGCCACGCGGCGAACCCGCCCAATAGCCGCCCATGTTTACGTCGAAGCCCTGATTCTCGGGCCAGAATTCCGCCGACTCGCCCAGGTGCCACTTTCCGGCAAAAAACGTACCGTAGCCGTTAGCCTTGAAGGCTTCGGCCAGCGTAATCTCCTCCAAAGGAAGATTTTCCAGGTACTCGGCGGGGAGTAGTGGCTTGTTTTTGGTCCAGTGCTTGCCCACTGTCGTAGGCTGCGGAGCGCCGAACCAGTCGGTGGTGTTGAGCCGGGCTGGGTACTTACCGCTCATGATGCTGGCGCGGGTCGGTGAACAGACAGGACAGGCCGCGTAGGCATTGGTAAACTTCATTCCCTGGGCGGTCAGGGCGTCAATGTTGGGGGTTTCGTAAAAACTACTGCCAAAGGCGCCGATGTCCGTCCAGCCTAAATCGTCGACGAGGAAGAAGACCACGTTGGGCTTGGCGGAATCTGAGTTTTGGGCGGGTTGGGAACAGCCGCTGAACAGCAACGCTGCCGATAAAAAGACGGTAATCCGTAGTGATATTCTTCTCATTTGCTTGGTTTTAAGGTCTAGATTCTGGTGAAAAATTATACGAAAGCAAGTCTCGCTTTCGTCCGTTCTGAGTTTTCACACTACTATAGCGTAAAGCAAAAGCGAAGTTCCCCGGCGTTTTACTACCTTGAATATTGGATCACCTGCCCACCCGGCGCGTGCAGTTTGAAATCGACCGTCCAATCTTTCGGCCAGGCAGGAAGCACGAAAACCTGTCCATCAGCGGCTTGCATGACCATGTCCTGCAAGCCGATCATGCCCGAGCCGCCCTAGTTGTGGTCGGGGACGTAGTCGTGGCCCGGTCCCCAGAAGGCGGGAAAGCGTCGGCCCGAGTTTTTGAGTTTCAAAATCGCGATACGTTTGGCTTCCTCGGTTAGGCCCATGCGGGCGCAAAAGATACCGTCTTGATGCCAACTGATGTGGTTTTTGGAAAAAGTACCCAGGTTCCAGGTGTCGATAGCCACTTGCAAATCGGTGTCTGTTTTTCCGATGCCGTACTGCTCATAGGGAAAGACCGGGTA
>JBBSKK010000333.1:0-4676 GCA_038256395.1 Cytophagales bacterium
CCCACCCATCGCGCTTTTGCCGTCGAGCCGCGCCGAGTATTCGCGCATCAGCGTCTCGAACGCCCGCCGCCGCTGCATTTCGTTGTAAGTTTGCAGATCCACGCTTTCCGTGGGGCGGTAATTCAAAGTACCCTCTGGAGTTTTTACATCTTCCTGAATCACCACGCGTCCCGTGCTGTCGAGGCCCATCGTGGTGCCGATATTGGTTGGGTCGTCGAGGTAGTAGGAAGAGCGCGGACGCGGGTCAGAGAAGCGATTGCGGTAGTAATCCTGCCAGTCCAGCCTGGGGCTGCGGCCCGATTTTTTCAGGCTGTCGCCCGTGGTGTCGGCGGCGGCTGGCGCGGATTCGTAAGCCACGAAGGGGCTGACGTTCCTCTGGGGAGAGAGCGTGATGTTACCCGTGACTTCGGCCAGAAGATAAGCGCCGACGGTGAGGGCAACGGTACGGAATAATAATTGGTAAATGGTTCCTGACAAAGCCTGTTACACTTGGTTAAAAGAGGGTAGGGTCGGGTGAAAGGACAAGCAAACCATCCTGAACACCTTGACCGGGGGACGTCGTGTAGACACAAAACGGCCAAAACCTTGCCAATATTCTTTCGGCGGGATAAAATTAAAAATAAGCCTAGCGCAGGGCCAGTTTGATGAGTTCCTCGACGGTGAGCTGGTCACCTTCGCGCTTGATGATCGTGTCCAGGCTTTTCTCGGCGGAGGCTTTGGGAATGCCCAGCGTGACCAGCGCCGCCAGCGCTTCGCTGCGGCTACTACCGCCCGAAATCCCGGCCAGAAACGGCACAGGAGAAGTGAGAGAATCTTTGCGCATTTTGTCTTTCAGTTCCAAAATAACGCGTTGCGCGGTCTTGGAACCAATGCCCTTGATGGATTGCACCACGCGCACGTCCTCATTCATGATCGCATGGCGGATTTCGCCCGACGACAGCGACGAAAGCATCACCAAGGCCGTGGCCGGCCCTACGCCCGACACGCCCACTAAATCCAGGAAGAGCGTTTTTTCGTCCGGTTCGGCGAAGCCGAAAAGAATGTGGGCATCTTCACGGATGTTGAGGTAGGTGAAAATTTTGCTCTTCTCCCCTACTTCGGGCATGGCCGAGTAGGTCTGCAACGAAATACGAATTTCATAACCGACGCCCTGCACGTCGATGACGGCGTAGGCCGGGTCTTTGTAAGCGACTTTCCCTTCGAGGTAGGCGATCATTATCCTGTTATCAAAAGCTTCATGCCGGCTTTGATGTTGCTGTTTTTCATGCGGTTGGCGGCTTTGATCTTATCGACCGACAGGCCGTAGCGCTGCGAGATGGTCCACAGCGTGTCGCCGCGTTGTACGGTATGATACTTGGGTTTTAATTGTGGCGCTCTTTTAGTTGAAGCCACGGCGGTGCTGATGCTGGCCGGGCTTTCGTTAATAATTTTCAGCTTTTGACCCACCATTATTTTGCCGCTGCTCAGGTCGTTCCAGCCTTTCATGTCATCGACGCTGACGGAATAGCGGCGGGAAATTTCGGTTAAGTTATCGCCCCGACGGACGATGTAGGTGGCGGCTTTGGGAGTGGGCTGTGGCTTAGCTGGTTTAATGGGTTTTACTTCTGGCTGCGCTTCCACTTCGCTGGCGTCGGCTATCAGTTCTTCGTTGTCGTTGGCTTCCGTGGTGTCTGAGGCTTGCTTGGTGGAGGTATTTTTTGCTAATACTACCTCCGATTTAGCTACCGGACGAGGGGCTACCCGAACTTGCCGGACGATGGTCAGGCGTTGTCCGCGCAGCAATTTGTTGGTTCTCAAACGATTCCAGCTTTTCACTTCACTCACGCTCACGCCGTAACGCCGGGCTACGGAAGTCAGGGTTTCGCCGCTGCGCACGGTATGGCGCAGTTGCTTGGTGGCGTACTCGACGTCTCCATCTGACGAAGCCAGCATCACGCCGGGCAAGCCGCGCTTCGAGGCAGAGTCGAGGATAGCCAGGCGATTAGGCTGCATGAAGGCAAATTTTTGGGCGGGTATTTTCAAGGCAAAACCACGCGTATATTCAGGCAATACATTACCGATAATCTGCGGATTGAGCCGCTGAATTTCTTCCATCGTTACGTCGCTCAGCGTGGCGAAGGTCGCCAAATTAAGGTAGCCATTGACTTGGATGGTGTCGGTAGTAGTAGGAAACTGCGTGACGTTGGGCGCGATGCCGTGGTCCTCGCCGTAGTGCATCATATAAAGGATAGCCACGAACTGCGGCACGTAGCCGCGCGTCTGCTTGGGCAGTGCATTGTAGATTCCCCAAAAGGTGTTTCCGCCGCTGCGGCGCATGGCGCGCTTCACGTTGCCGGGGCCACAGTTGTAGGAGGCCAGGGCCATTTCCCAGTCGCCGAAGATATTGTAAAGCTGTTTTAGATAACGGCAGGCCGCGTCGGTGGATTTCTCGGGATCGAAACGCTCGTCGATGTACGAGTCCTGCCGCAGCCCGAACTCCCGGCCAGTGGCCCGCATGAACTGCCACAAACCGCCCGCTCCGGCGTAGGAAATAATTTTGGGATTAAGCCCAGACTCGATCATGGAGAGGTACTTCAACTCGTCCGGCATATTGTACTTCGCCAGGGCTTTCTCATAAATGGGAAAGAAAAGGTTTTTGTCCTCCATCATCCGCCGTGTGAAATCGGGCTTGGTATATATAAAGTACTCCACGAACTTGTGCGACTCGGCGTGATAAACGAGGGGGATTTTCTTTTGAAGTATTCCCAAACGCTCCCGTACCAGATCGGTTGAAACCCGATTGGCGGGTTCTTCAATTTCGATCAGTAGGTCGGTGGCCGCTATACCAAGCGTGTCGGATTCGTAGATGATTTCGTCTTGTTGCAATTGTGGAACGGCAAACGTTCGAAGGTTACACAGGATCAGGGCGGCAAAAGCTGCCAGATTCACGACTCGCTTGGTTAGGTTCATCGGTGTCTAGTAGGTTTAGTTTTAGGATAGTATTTTAGAAAGCCTGGAATGGTATAAAACTACTGGACTTTCTCCGGAGCAGCAATTATTTCAGATAGATAGCAAGAAAATGAGAGTAATTTTTCTTCTTCAAAAGATTTACTCATT
The DNA here is from genome assembly GCA_038256395.1 of Cytophagales bacterium. Lineage (GTDB taxonomy): Bacteria > Bacteroidota > Bacteroidia > Cytophagales > Spirosomataceae > Persicitalea. Next base: position 3,097 of record JBBSKK010000333.1, read on the forward strand.
ACTTGCAAACCAACGGGCAAGCCGTTCTCATCCAGGCCGTTGGGAATGGCGATGGCGGGTGTTCCGGCGACATTGGCTCCCACAGTAAAAATATCCGCCAAATACATCTGCAAAGAATCGTCCATTTTTTCTCCCAGTTTGAAGGCGGTGGTCGGTGTCACGGGAGAGATCAGGAAATCGTATTGGGTTAGGAGGCGCTCGGTTTCTGAGCGTATCAGTTTTCTAACGCGCTGCGCTTTGGTATAGTATGCATCGTAGTAATTTGCGCTCAGGACGAAAGTACCCAGCAAAATTCGCCGCCGCACCTCCTCGCCGAAGCCCTCAGTGCGGGATTTTTTGTACAGACTTTCCAAATCGACCGCCTGTTCGCTGCGGTAGCCGTAACGGACGCCATCGAAGCGGGCCAGATTGGAACTGGCCTCGGCGGTGGTCAGGACATAATAAGTAGGAAGTCCGTATTTTAAGAGCGGCATTTCTACGGGTTCCACGGTATGGCCCTGTTCCCGCAACTGCTCGATCACCTCCCAGGTGCGCTGCCGAATGGCGGGGGCGACGGCTTCGCTTTCCACCGACTCGCGCAGGTAGCCTACTCGGGCTTTCTGGCCTTCGTGCCAGGTTATTTTTTTGGAATAACTCGGTACTTCCCTGGTAGAAACCGTGCTATCGAACTCATCGGCTCCGGCCATGATTTCCAGCAGCAGCGCGGCATCTTCCACGCTTTTGGTAATCGGTCCGATGCAATCAAAAGAAGAAGCATAGGCGATAAGCCCCCAGCGCGAGACGCGGCCGTAGGAAGGTTTCAAACCCACCACGCCGCAGAAGGCGGCGGGCTGCCGCACCGAGCCGCCCGTGTCGCTGCCCAGCGAGGCGTGACACAGCCCGGCCTGCACGGCCACCGCCGAGCCGCCGGACGAGCCGCCCGGCACCCGTTCCTGATCGGCGGCGTTGCGCACCGGGCCAAAGTACGAGCTTTCGTTGGACGAACCCATCGCGAATTCGTCGCAGTTCTGCCGCCCGATGACGATGGCGTCTTCGTCGAGCAGCCGCTGCACTGCCGTTGCTGTAAAAGGGGACTTGTATCGATCGAGGATATGGCTGCCCGCCTGCACCCCGTGGTCGGCGTAGCAAAGCACATCTTTGATGCCCAGCACCAGTCCGGCGAGTCGTCCAGACGTGCCAGCGGACAGTTTGGTGTCTATTTCCTCCGCCCGCTGTCGGGCTTTGTCGGCATAGACTTCCACGAAGGCGTTGAGGTACTTGTATTCTTCGATGCGGGCGAGATACTGCCCAACCAGCTCGGCGCAAGACGTGTTGCCAGCTCGCAAATCGATCTGAATAGCATCGAGCGTAGAGTAATCTTTCAATTCAGAGGAGAGTTTGTTTTTGACAAACAAAAAAACAGAGTCGATCAGGCGTAGGCTTTTTTACAGTCTAACCCAAACCGACTCTGTTGAGGAAAAAGGGAGAATGCCGACGAACTTAGTTCTTCATCGGGTCTTCCATGCCTTTCTCGATATTCTCCTTCACATCTTTGGTCGCGTTCTTGAACTCGTTGATACCCTGACCGAGGCCGCGCATCA
>JBBSKK010000334.1:0-4674 GCA_038256395.1 Cytophagales bacterium
CTCCCAGTCGCTGACCTGGCGGGCGTATTGTCGCCATTCCCAGTCTCGGGTGGCGGTGAAGTGGCTGACGAATGGCTCACCGAATAACTCGACCGCGAGCGGACTTCCCTGCATAGCCTGCGTTGCTTCTTTGAGGTTTGTGGGTAATATACCATTTTCCTTGTTCTGATAGCCGTTGCCCTGCGTGGCGGCCACGTCGAGCGGTAGTTCGTTCTGGATTCCGTACAGGCCCGAGGCCAGGGCGGCGACCATTGCGAGGTAGGGGTTGGAATCGGCCCCGGCCACGCGATGTTCGACGCGGGTGTGGGCCTCAGTGTCGTTGATGACACGCAGGGCGGTGGTGCGGTTTTCTATGGCCCAGGTGACCGTCGTGGGTGCCCAAGCACCTTCCACCAGCCGCTTGTAGCTGTTCACCGTGGGCGCAAACATTGGCAGGATTTGCGGCAGACAATGCAATTGCCCCGCAATGAACTGCTTCATCAGCGGACTCATTTTGTTGGCGTCCTCGGGGTCGAAAAATAGATTTTGGCTTTGGTCGGGCGACCAGAGGCTTTGGTGAATGTGGCCGCTGCATCCGGGTAGTTCGGCGTTCCACTTGGCCATGAAAGTAGCCGAGATGTTGTGGCGGTGGGCGATTTCCTTGACCGCCGTTTTGAAAAGAATTGCTTTATCGGCAGCTTTCAGGATTTCATCGTGGATGATGGCCGCTTCGTAAACGCCCGGTCCGGTCTCGGTGTGCAGTCCTTCCAGCGTCACGTCGAATTGGGCCAGCCAGTCAAAAAGATCATCGTTGAAGTCGCTCTCCTGCGAGGGCCGTAAAATGGAATAGCCGAACATCCCCGGCGTGAGTGGCTGCATATCGCGAAACCCCTTGTTATGCAGGCTTTGGGGCGTTTCCAGGAAGTTGAACCACTCGAACTCCTGCGCGAATTCCGCGTGGAAACCCAGGTCTTCACACTGCTGCACAATGTGCTTCAACAAAGAGCGCGGACAGGCGGCCAAATCTTCACCATTAGTAACGCTGAAATCGGCCAAAAAAAATGGTAGGTCGTTTTGCCAGGGGCTTTTCCGGAAAGTAGCCAGGTCGATGCGGGCCGTGGCGTCGGGGTAACCCGAGTGCCAGCCCGTGATTTTAGAGTTGTCGTACAGTTCGTCCGAACTATCCCAGCCGAAGGCTACGTCGCAGAAGCCGTAGCCGCTTTCCAGGCCATCCAGAAACTTTCGGCGGTGGATGACTTTGCCACGAAGGATGCCGTCGATGTCGGCGAAGGCGAATTTTATTTTTTGAATATTATTCTGCTCGAGGTACTCGGTAATTTCCTGCTTGTTCATCACTTTTTTCAATGGTGCCAAGGCAAAGCTACCAAACAAATCCGTCATTCGCTCGCCGCCTCGGCACCCCGCACAGCTACGGTCAACATTCCGGGTAGCACCTGCGCCTTCACGCGGTTGACCGTGCCAAGGAACTCGCCATCCACCTGAAAGAGGGCTTTTTTGTCGAGGCATTCTATTTCGGCGCGGGTAGCCATACTGATTTTTACCACCTCGGGATCGAGTTCGGTGCTGCCGGCAAGTAATTTGGCGAGTTCGATCAGGTCGAAGCGAGTAGCCGTAATAATCTCGAATTTTCCATCGCACATATCGCCGTGGGGATTGACGACCACGCCCGTGCCGTACATGGTGGCATTGCCGATGATGACCAGCGTTGCCTCGGTCTCGTAGGTTTCAGTGTCTGTGGTAATACGCACCCGGAACAATTCGTGTTCGCTGAGCGTATGGATTACCTCTTTGGCGTAGCCCCATTTGCCGCGCACTTCCCCAGCCTCGTAGTTTTTGATCAGACGGGCGTTCAGGCCCAGGTCGCTCAGGTGAAGCCCGAGGTGTCCGTTGAGCAGTAGTCCGTCTAGGCACGAGGTTTGTCCACCTAAAGCTACTTCAATGGCTTCTTCCAAGTCACCGGACAGCCCCAGGTTCGTAGCCAGGCCGTTGGCCGAACCGAGCGGCAGCAAACCCAACACGACCTGTTGACCACGCAAAATATCGGCCACTTGATTGATCGTACCGTCGCCGCCCGCCACCAGCACCCGGTCAGGATGGAATGTCTGCATGAGCCTTTCGATGGCAGGGCGGTCATTTTCTCCGTCGGTTTTGTACACCTCCAGGTCGAATCCCTGGCTTTTTGATTTTGCGTTTATATTTTCAATCAATTCGTCTTTGTCCTGAACCCCGGCGATGGGATTGACGACCAACAGAACTTTTCTTGGAAATGGCATAGCCTTTTTTTAGGTTAGGGGACTATTTACACAGTTTTCATTTTCCACACAATAATGAAATCCTACGAACTAAAACTGTACCGGGGCTACGCCAACGACGGCGAGGTGGTAGTGCAGGGCCACGTCTTTCGGAAATACCCGTCCTCCAAAAATCTCTACGACCGCCAGGGGTTCCGCTATATCAAGTCGGTAGTTCAATTATTTACCGTCAAAACGGTTGCCAACGCCAGGGTAATTTTCCGATTCAACGGAACCCAGACCGAGACGCGTACCCTGTTCGACGGCTATTTTCGCTTCGCGTTGCCCCTGAACGAAAAACTGCCGAGCGGCTGGCATCCTTTCTCCGTCACGCTCGATGACCATATCTACGGCCAGGCGGTCAGCCTTACCAAGGAAGACGACCTGCTCGTCCCCAGTCTGGGCGGCTATACGATTATATCGGACATCGACGACACTTTTTTGGTTTCGTACAGCGGCCAGGTGTTGAAAAAGCTCTACGTTATGCTCACCCGGAACGTGGAAGCCCGCAAACCTTTCGAGGATGTGGTAAAGCACTACCAACTGCTCAGTCTGGCGGGCAGAAAAGCGGATGGTCAAGCGAAAAACACCTTTTTTTACGTGTCCAGTAGTGAATGGAATCTGTACGATTACATTGAACGCTTCATCGCCCGCCACGATTTGCCAAAGGCAGTTTTGAAATTAAAAAAAATAAAAACGAGCTTATTCGACTTTTTCCGCTCGGGCGGTGGCTCGCACCAGCACAAGCAGATTAAAATCGAACACATCGTTACTTTTTACCCAAAGCACGCCTTCATTTTATTAGGCGACGATTCCCAACGCGACCCGTACATTTACGAAAATATCGTCAAGATTTATCCCAAAAATATTCAGGCCATCTACATCCGGCAGACAGAAAAGAACAAAAAGCCGGCGGTGAAGGACGTGATTTCCAACATTCAGGGGCTGGGCGTGAGCACTTGCTACTTCGAGCATAGCAGCGAGGCCATCGCCCACTCGGTGCGGGAAGGAATTATTTCAAAAAAAGCCCTGGAAGATTTTGGGAAGGAAAAGGGAATTCCGGCTCGATTGACTTAAACGCAAACGGCGCTAAGTCAGCAATACGCGCCGATGCTCTTTTTTTGTAAAAGGGAGAAATGTAGTTTTGCGAAAATTCCCTTCTCATTCGATAACCTTCCGCCGTTTGCTGAGTTTTTTTCGTGTCAATGCCACTTATCTGAATCTTAGCCTGGTGCTGTTTTTCCTGCTCCTGCGCCTGCCCTTGCTATGGAGCGGGGTGCCGCTGCTGATCCCCGAACTGAGCTGGATGCTGGTGGGCGAGCAAATGAACCGGGGCTTTATGCTGTACCGCGACGTGTGGGACAACGTCAGTCCGCTTTCTGGCATGGTCTATTGGGCCATCGACCGTCTTTTCGGACGTTCGCAGCTAGCCTACCAAGTGGCGGCGGCGGCGGTTTCCGTGTTTCAAATCCTCTATTTCAACTACATCCTCCGCGCCCGCGAAGTGCTGCCGGAGCGCAGCCACGTGCCGGGCGCGATCTACGCCCTGCTGCTGAACATCTCCTTCGACTTAACCACGTTGTCGCCGATGCTCATGGCTACGACCTTTCTGTTATTGGCGCTGGGCGCGGCCATCAAGATGTTCGAGCGGAGGCAGGTCACCAACGAAATCTTCGAGTTTGGGCTTTATGTCGGGCTGGCCACGCTCTTCTATCTGCCCGCCGCGCTTTTCATGGGCTGGGCATTCGTATCATTGCTTTTTTACACGGGTGCCACCTTGCGGCAGCACGTGCTGGGTTTTTTCGGGGCCATTTTTCCGCTGGCGATGGTCATGCTCTATTTTTACCTCAACGAAAGCGTCGCCAGCCTCAACCGCAACCTGCTGACCTCCGTATTTGCCGTCAAACAGTACGCGCTCAACGATTTCTTCTCCTTAATCTTCACGCTGGTCATTCCGCTGGCGGTGGGTACCCTGGGCTTTATGCGGATGCTGACCAGCACCCGGCTTGTCAACTACCAGTCGCGCATCCAGCAGATGATGGCCATGTGGGTCATAACCGCCGCCTTGATGATTCCGCTTATGGAGTACCTGGCACCCATGCAGTTTGTGACATTTCTGCCCACGATAGCTTACTTTGCCGCCTACTATTTTCAGAGCTTTCGGCGACTATGGATCGCCGAATTGCTTTTTCTGGGCGTCGTGGGGGCCATCACATTTATTCAATACCAGGGAATCATGAATCTGGTGCCGGGCCTGGCGGTGGGTCGGCTCGACAACCTGCGGGCCAAGGCTGCGCTCTTGCCTGAGGCCATTCGTCAGAAGAAAATCCTGGTCATCGGCGACGATGAAGGGGAGTATCTAAACAACTTCACCGCCACGCCC
>JBBSKK010000335.1:0-4664 GCA_038256395.1 Cytophagales bacterium
ATAGTTGTAATGGGTACTCTAGTGCCTTTAAATACGGGCGTACCGCTCATGATGTCCGGGTCGATAACAATACTTTCCATAGGCTGCGTGTTTTGAGTTTCCAGATTGGCGTTATTTTCAAACCAGCTCACAAAATATAAAATTTTCTTGATAAATCTTTTCGGAACCCATACACAAAACAGCGCGGCCGTCATCGACCGCGCTGTTTTGCGTTGTTGTAAATCGGGTTCGTTCTCCTCAGGCGGGTACCGACAGCCGCTCCTGCATATACTGCATCAGGCTGCTCATGGAAGTGATGCGCGGGTAGTCTTCGTCGGGAATGGCGACGTCGAACTCTTGCTCCAATTGCATCATCATGTCCACGAGGTCGAGGCTGTCGAAGCCGAGGTCTTTCACAAAGTGGGCGTCGTCGGTGATGGCGGTGGCTTCCAGGCCGAAGTTGTGCAGGATGTTGAGAATTCGCTTTTTCATTGTCTGGATATTTTTGTGATGTTAGTAAACCCAAAAGGCTTAATTTCTTAGAAACGTTAAATTTTTTGAGATAGTACCATTCAAAAGTGCAATTTGTTCCAATTAGTATAAATATTTTTTAAGTTACTAAATATCAATATATTACTCTTTGTAATAGCCGAGCAGATACCGAGGGCAGGCGAAAGATCGATCTTGGTTTTTTACCAAAAAATAATTACACAAGCTAAAACGTAACCGTTCATTCTGTACCGGGGAGAGGGTTTAGCCCGAAAAGGTTGGAAGGGAAGAATAATTTTTTTTAAAAACTTCGTACCCAAATTTCCGTTAAAAAGGATTAGATGCGGTCGTATTCTGCTTTTAACCTCGCATACCTATTTAAACTGCCCAACTTCAATGAACCTGAAACCAGGACTTTTATTAATGCTAATATCCGGCTCGCTCCTCGTTTCCAGAGCGGTGGCCCAGCCAACGAACGGCGACCCGAGGAGTACTGAGCGCCTGTACGAAATGCGCACCTACTATTGCGAACCGGGCCGCCTCGACGCACTGCTCACCCGCTTCCGCGACCACACGATGCAGCTTTTCGAGAAGCACGGCATGACCAATGTCGGCTACTGGGTGCCGATCGACAATACCGACAACAAACTAGTGTACGTCCTCTCTTATCCCGGCGACCGGGCCTACCGCGACAAAGCCTGGAAAGCCTTCGGCAGCGATCCCGACTGGAAAAAGGCGCAGGGCGATTCGGAAAAAGACGGCAAAATCGTGCAGCGGGTGGAAAATACGTTCATGCACGAAACCGACTTTTCGTTTCCGATGAAGGTGTCAGGGCCGGCCAACGACCGCATTTTTGAACTGCGCATGTACCACACCAATCCGGGCATGCTGCCCGAGTTACTGGCCCGCTTCCGCAACCATACTACCGCGCTTTTTGCCAAACAGGGCATGACCAACCTCAACTATTGGCTGCCCGACGAGGTGGACAACCGCCTGGTGTACATGCTGGCGCACCCGAGTTTGGAAGCCGCCAAAAAAGCCTTCGACGCCTTCCGGGCCGATCCCGACTGGATCAAGGCGCGGGACTACTCCGAACGCAACGGCAAGCTGGTGGAGAAAGTGGAGTCCACCTATCTGAAAGCCACCGATTTCTCGCCAATTCGTTAAATTGCAGCCACTTTTTTTGAAAAATATCATGGACAAGTTTATCAGTTTTTGCGCGGCGGGTTTGTTGCTTTTTAGCCCCGTGTTACTTCGAGGACAAGCCTCCGACGGCTATACCCCTATTTCCCTTAACGACCTGAGTGCCTTCGACGCGCCTTCTTCGGCCTGGAAGCTCACGCCTGAGGTGATGATGAGTCCTAGCAATGGCACCGTCATGTCCAAAGATGGAAAAGGCGGCGGAATGCTTGTGGGAACCGCCGGACAGACGATAAAAACCAAGGCCACGATGCAGGATTTGCGGCTGCGCTTCGACTTCATGCTCTCGCCGGGGGCGCAGGCCACCGTCATTCTGCCCGGCAACCAGCGAGTGCTTCTTGCGGATGGCCCGCCCACGGCCGCGCTGAGTGCTGCCACGAGCGGCTACACGGGGCAATTTCCCATCATGAACGCCGCCAAGGCTCCCGGCCTCTGGCAAACCGCCGAAATAGCCTATGACGCCTCGGCCACCCAGGCAAGCGTGGCCGGGCCCAGCATGGCGCGCGTTAACTCGGTGACGCTGAACGGTTCGACGGTGCAGCAGGGTAGCTATATGCCGTTGGCCAAACCTTTGACTAGTGGCGAATCCATTGTCTTCGAGGTGAATAAAGGCACGGTGGCTTTTCGGAATATAGGCTATCAAGTGCTAGGCAATCGCCAGCCTTTGGCCCTTTCCAATATTACTTTTAAACTCTATACAGACTCCTGGAAGACCGAAGAACCGGAAAAGTTGGAACGTGAAGGAAATACCCCTGTCATCACACAGGAGTTGGGCAACGGGCTAAAGGAGTTTCAACTATTCTTTGAAGGCGACATGAACGTGGAAGAAGCGGGGGACTATGTGTTTACCGTCATTCAGTCGGGACCCAATACCCGATTGACGGTGGATGGTGAGGAAGTAGTCAGCGTGGCTGAAAGCACATCGCAAGCCCAGCACCTCGGAAAGATGAACCTGGAAAAAGGCAAGCATCGTTTCAAGTTGCTGTATGCCCGCTTTCCCTGGTTTGCGCCGGGGCTAAGTGTGAGCGTTACCAAAGCAGGGATAAGACCCTACGACTTGACCGCGCTCTCATCGCTGCCAGTACCCAAGCCAAAGCCCTACCTCAGCGTGTCGCCCGACGAGCAACCCGAGATGATTCGTTCTTTCATTTCGTATCAGGATGAAAAAGCCAAACGCACCCACGCGCTGTCGGTGGGCAGTCCGGCGGGCTGGCATTATACCGTGGACCTCAATCGGGGCGCACTATTGCAAGCCTGGCGCGGCCCCTTTGCCGACGTGACCGAGATGTGGTACCAGCGCGGCGAGCCGCAACTGCTGAAAACCGCCGGACTGACCGTGCCGATTTCGGGCAAAAGCAGCTACGCCGCCCTCAGTGGCCTTTCTGTCGCCTGGCCCGATTCCGCCGATTTGAATTACCTGGGCTACCGCCTGAATGCCGAAGGTGTTCCCGCCCTGCGTTACGCCTTTGGCAATGCCACGCTCACCGACCAACTCACCGCCGACGCGCAGGGCTTGACCCGTAAAATTTCAGTGGAAGGTAATGCTCCTTCGGGTATGTATGCGCTGCTGGGTACTGGTAACAATATCACAATGGTGGAAAAAGGCTTGTACCGTATTGATGATCGTTACTATGTGCGCGTGGATAAAAATGCTCGTGTGACGCAACGCAATTCGGCGGGTAAGGAGGAACTACTGCTCCCGCTGGGGGGGTCGGTAACTTATAGTTTCTTTTGGTAACAGCGTCAAAGATTTTTCAGCGATACTAGACGTTGGGTTTTTATAAAATCAACGAGCCATTATTTATATAGAAAATTGAAAATTAAATGAAAAAGTACGTATTCAGCATCCTGGGAATATTGGCAACAGCCTCGCTGGTTATTGCCCAGAACCGCCCGATGACCGAGGAAGATTACTACCGCATCATCACGATGCCCATTCCGCAGAACATCGAGATGGAAGTGGGCGGGCTGGCGGTGCTGCCCGATGGCCGCCTGGGTGTTTCGACCCGGCGAGGTGAGGTGTGGATGGTCGGCAACCCCTACATGACGGGCAACGGGCGGCCCACCTTCAAGCGCTTTGCGCACGGGTTGCACGAGCCGCTGGGCTTGCTGTATCGAGGCGATCATTTTTTAATTTCTCAGCGCGGGGAAGTTACCAAGCTCGTGGACACCGACAACGACGGCGTGGCGGATGTCTATGATTCCTTCGCCCGCTGGCCTTTGTCGGGCAACTACCACCAATATTCCTACGGCCCGGTGCCGTTGCCCAACGGCGAGATGATCGTGACCCTCAACCTCGACTGGATCGGCAAAGGCGCGAGCCAGTCGAAATGGCGGGGCTGGATGCTCAAACTGGGCGAGGACGGTTCGCTGACGCCCTGGGCCACGGGGCTGCGCTCTCCGGCGGGTTTCGGCCAATTCCAGGGTGATATTTTTTACACCGAAAACCAGGGCGACTGGGTCGGGTCGGGTCGCATGACGCACCTGGCCAAGGGCGACTTTGCCGGCAACCCCGCCGGACTACGGTGGAGCAACGAAGAAGGCTCACCCGTAAAGCTGCGCCCCGAGGACATCCCCGACACGGGCGAGCCACTTTACGACGTAGCCCAAACCACGCCGGGCATCAAGCCACCCGCTGTGTGGTTTCCACACACGCTGATGGGCATTTCGACTTCCGATTTCAAGGAGGACACCACAGGGGGGGCGTTCGGGCCTTTTGCGGGGCAGATGTTCGTCGGCGACCAAGGCCATAGCAAAATCATGCGTGTGGATATGGAAAAAGTCAACGGCGTGTGGCAGGGGGTCTGTTTTCCTTTTCGGGAAGGCTTCGAGTCGGGCTTGATTCGTATGGTTTGGGGTCTGGACGGCTCGATGTTCGTGGGACAGACCGCCCGCGGTTGGTCGGCTACGGGCAAGGGACCTTTCGGCATTCAGCGGCTGGTGTGGACGGGGCAGACGCCGTTTGAAATAAAAACCATCCGCTCGCGGCCCGACGG
>JBBSKK010000336.1:0-4664 GCA_038256395.1 Cytophagales bacterium
AGGGGCAGAAGCTGGAAGTGGCGGCCAAAGCACAATAATCTTTTTACCACAACTTGATTTTGTCATGAAACAACTCATTATTCTGATTATCAGTATCTTACTGGTATCATGCAGCACCAATAAACCCCGCCAAAACCAGCAAGAAATCGACCTTGTTGTGTACGGAGGTACTTCGGCGGGCATTGCCGCTGCCATCGAGGCCAAGCGCATGGGCAAGTCGGTTGTGCTCATAGAACCCACTTCCCGCGTGGGCGGCCTTACCACGGGGGGCCTGGGTCAAACCGACATCGGCAACAAGCGCGTGATCGGGGGAATCTCGCGGGAGTTTTACCAAAACATCAAAACCTACTACGACGACCCTGCGAACTGGAAGTGGCAGAAGAAGGAGGAATATCTCGACGGAGGACAAACCCGCACGCAGAAAAACGAAAATAGCATGTGGACCTTCGAGCCGTCGGCGGCTCTGAAAGTGTACCACGATATGCTGAAGGAGGCGGACATTCAGGTGGAATACAACCAGAAATTGGATCGGGCCAAAGGCGTTCGCAAGACCGGCAACCGGATTTCCTCCATCACCATGCTTTCGGGCAAAACCTACCGGGGCAAGATGTTCATCGACGCCACCTACGAGGGCGACCTGATGGCAGCGGCGGGCGTCAGCTACACCGTGGGGCGGGAAAGCAATAGCCAATACGGAGAAACTCTCAACGGCGTTCACAAGCGCGACTTAGACACGACAATGACCGGGCAAAAATCTCGAAACTCAATCAATCACAACTTCGTACGCGGCGTGGATCCTTACGTGGTCAAGGGCGACAAGTCCAGCGGATTGTTGCCCTTTATCAATCCCCAAGATCCCGAACCCCACGGCGCGGGGGACAACAAGGTGCAGGCCTACTGCTATCGGATGTGCCTCACCGACCATCCCGACAACCGCATTCCCTTCGCCAAGCCCGCCAACTACGACGAGCGCGACTACGAACTCCTCATACGCAACTACGAGGCGGGGGAGAAAGGATTTCCCTGGATCAACTCCGGAATGCCCAACCGCAAGACCGACACCAACAACCGCACCGGATTTTCCACCGACTTCATCGGCCAAAACTACGCCTATCCTGAGGCCAGCTACGAAGAAAGGGAACACATCGCCAGGCAGCATCGGCAGTACCAACAGGGCCTGATGTGGACACTAGCCTACCACGAACGTATGCCCGATTTTATCAAAAAAGAAGTGTCACGCTGGGGTACTTCCAAAGACGAATTCGAGCGCGAAGACGGCTGGCAGCAACAACTATACGTCCGGGAGGCGCGGCGGATGATTAGCGATTTGGTCATGACGCAGTACCATTGTGAAGGCTTGCAGGTCGTCGAAGATCCCGTCGGCATGGGGGCCTACGGCATGGATTCGCACCACATCCAGCGCTACGTGACCGAAGAGGGTTTTGTCAAAAACGAAGGCAATGTCGAGGCCCATGTTGCGGCTCCGTACCCCGTCGGTTATCGGGCCATAGTCCCCAAGCAAAGCGAATGCGCGAATTTGATCGTGCCAATCTGCCTGAGTGCCACCCACATCGCCTTCGGGTCGATCAGGATGGAGCCCGTGTTCATGGTCCTGGGGCAATCGGCCGCTGTGGCGGCTTCGCTGGCCATCGAAAAGGGGGTGGCCGTGCAGCAGGTGCCTTACAGTGATTTGAGAAAAGTGCTTTTGGACAAAAAGCTGGTTTTGGCAGACAAGGCGGAGTAGGAAAAGTCTCCGTTAAAATTTGGCTCGTGTCTCTTCCTCACCGCATAAATTTCCGCGTCAGGGTTCCTTCACCGCTCCGCACTCGTATCAGGTAAACGCCCTTGGCCAGGTCGCTCGTCCTGAATTCCTGTGAACGTTCAGAAGCCACATCCCTGAAATCGGCCTTTTGCAGGATGCGGCCCTGTAAATCGACCATTTCAATGAGCGTGGTCGAAGGCTGGCGGGTGCTGACTTCTACCGTGATAAATTCTGCACTAGGGACGGGGTAAATCTTTATCGAAATATCGGAAGCGACAAACTCCTGCGGCGGCAGCGCAGTAATGACGCCACTAAAATCCACCAGTACGGGTTCAAAAGGAGGAACGAGGTTGGAAGTGCTGTTTTGGTCCGTGATGGTAAGGGAATAAGTGCGCCAGGTTTCGGCGACTTTCAGTCCTTTGCGCCATTCCTCGGTTACGTAAGCGTAGGAGTAAAAGCCCAGTCGGGTAGGCGCATTCCATACCAGCGTCGCCGCTAGGAAGTCCCTTCGCGCGCCACTTCATTGGGAAAGAGGTAGCTGTTGCTAGATTGGGTCGGGCCACAGATTTCGGGCTGGTCGAGCAGTTTCACGATGCGGAAAGCCAGGCTATCGCCGTCGGGGTCGGTTTTGGGCAACGCCAGGGAAAATACCTGTCGCAGACCGCTGAAAAATCGGGGATTGGGTGCCGTGGCCGTGCCATTGGGCAAGGTGGTGTTGAGCGTGGTCTGCAGCGCCAGCGGCTGCTCCCGCCCCGAGCCCCACACCGTGGCACTGCCTGAGAATTGATCCAGCTTCACTGTGAGCGTGTATCTTCCGGCGGTAGCGTAGGTATGGATGGCGCGATACACGCTCCGGTTGACGTTCGGGCTTCCTTCGAGTTTCTCCGAACTCACCCGCTTCGCCCTGAGCTGCGTGCCGTCGCCCAGGCAGAGGATGATTTCCGTTTGGGCGTTGACCGCTGCCTGCCCGTTCACTACATCGAGATACAGGACGCCGCTGATTTCGTAAGTTAAGCCCGACGTGTTTTTGGCCAGGATTTCACCGCCCAGCAGGTGCGTGGCGCGGGCCGCGAGAGCCAGGCAGCAGCTGAGTGCCAGCAGAAACAGCTCTTTCATAGGAACGGGTGGTTTAGGAAACGGTTAGTTGTAAAACGTCCGGCTAGAAAAACGTAGTATCGGAAAGGCAATAAAAAAGACGAGCCAGAAGCTCGTCTTTTTTAGTACAGTGGGTTCAGAATTCTAGGCGCTGATAATTGTGACTATGGATTCGTAGAATTTGAACTTTGGATCAGAGGTAATTATTGGCAAATTTTCAGCAAATCCAACAGCAACAATAAGCCGATCGAATGGGTCTCTGTGTTCAGGGAAGAAGGGAACCTCTTCGTACCTATCTAAATGAGTGATGGTAATGGGTAAAAACTTAATTCTGTCTTGAACCGCAACGCTAGCGATACTTTTTACTGACACATAAAAGTCAGGCAGCTTATTAATTTTCAGCTTAATAGCAATCTCGTACAAACTCGCATGGCTCACGTATATCTGGTTCTTCGCATCGGCAATAATCTTCCTAGTCGATTGATCCAGTTCAGGGTCATTTGACTGAAACCACAGTAATATCTGCGTGTCGATCAGGTACTCCACTACATATAATCCTTTAAGTCGTCCAATGGCTCATTGAAGTCATCAGGTAATGACAATTTTTTGCCTTTCAAATGTTCCAAGCGAAGTAGCCCACCCGGAACGCGGTTTGGCAACGGCTCATTTGATTTTTCCTCGCTCAAAAAAGTGACGATCACCTCTGATTCGGCGATGTCAGGTACTGGTTCCAGCAATGTCAGAACCCCATTTTCGTATTTACCTTTGACAGCGGTGTACATGGCTTATGATGTTTTTTATTAAGTTCAACGAATAGAGTGCCGGAAAAGATTCACAATCAATCATTTCCCTCAATTCCCCTTTGCCCAGTTGTCCCGCAACCCTACTGTCTGGTTCAGCACCACGCCTTTGCCCAGGCTGTCCGGATCCACCGAGAAGTAGCCCTTGCGCAGCAGTTGGAAAGCTTCGCCGGGCATGGCGGTTTTAAAGGCGGGTTCGGCGTGGGCGATGATAGTGGACAGCGAGTCGGGGTTGAGGTAGTCCTTGAAATCGCCCGCTTCCGAAGCCGGATCTTCCACGCGGAAAAGGCGGTCGTACTGCCGGATTTCCACCGGAATGCTGTGCGCGACCGACACCCAGTGCAGCGTCCCCTTCACTTTCAGACCCGATTCGTCCTGGCCGCTCTTGCTGTTTTCGATGTAGGTGCAGCGCACTTCCTCGATGTTACCGTCGGCGTCTTTCACTACTTCGTCGCAGCGAATGATGTACGCGCTTTTCAGGCGTACCATTTGGCCGGGGGCCAGGCGGAAGTACTTCTTGGGCGGATTTTCCATAAAGTCGTCCCGCTCGATGTAGATTTCGCGTGAGAAAGGCACTTCGCGGTCGCCCGTTTCGGGCCGCTCGGGGTTGTTCTCGCTCAGGCACATTTCCATTTTTTCTTCGGGAAAATTGGTGATGACCACCAGCAGCGGATCCAGCACGGCCATGCGGCGCGGGGCGCTGGCGTTGAGGTCTTCGCGGACGCAGAATTCCAGGAGACTCATGTCGATGAGGTTGTCGCGCCGGGCTACGCCAATGCGCTCGCAGAAATTACGGATAGAGGCCGGTGTGTAACCGCGCCGCCGCAAGCCCGAGATCGTCGGCATTCGTGGATCATCCCAGCCCGATACGAGGCCTTCCTGCACCAATTGCAGCAGTTTGCGCTTGCTCATGACGGTGTAGGTCAGGTTGAGTCGGGCAAATTCGTACTGCCTGGACGGGAAAATGTCCAGCTTGTCGAGGAACCATTCGTACAAAGCGCGGTGCG
>JBBSKK010000337.1:0-4663 GCA_038256395.1 Cytophagales bacterium
AAAAAGGCATTCAACGGCTAAAAATAGCGATTGAAAAAGCCGCCGCGAAAGACTCAGAAAAAATAGTAGGGTACAGTATAAAAAATTTCCCAATAGTACAGTTTTGTCCAGTCATTAGCAATCTTTTTCCAAAAAGCATCAAACATTTTTTTCATACAAGCCGTTAGCCGGCGAAACTTTTCAGCAAAACCGCGTAAAAGCGGATCATCTGCTTTTACGTATCGGTTTGAATCCGCTCGTTGGTGCCGTGCCTCTACACGCCTCGACTACCGCTTCGTAATCGTCGCGTCGGAGTTCATGATCGTACTGGCAACAACAGCGTTAGCGGCAAGGTGGGCAGCGTTCAATGTTTTGTCAACTTCGTGCCGCCCGGCTTTGAGCCAGCCTCCCGCCTTTTTGGGATTTTTGGTGAAAAGCTCAGTTTGGTTGGCTTTTAGTTTAAGTAGTAAATCCATTTCCTTTTGGTTAGGGCGGCGACCCGTCAGCTTACGGTAGGTCTGGGTGATGGCAGTTTGTGGGTCCTTTTCCCGCGTCATTTGCTCGCCCAGTACCTTGGCGGCCTCCACGTAGGTCGGATCATTGAGCGTGACCAGGGCTTGCAGAGGCGTGTTGGTTTTCTGGCGGCGAACGATGCACGAGCTGCGCGAGGTAGCGTCGAAAGTACCCAGCGTCGGGTTCGGCACCGAGCGCTTCACAATCACATACACGCTGCGTTTGTAGATAACCTCCGTGCTGTCCTGCTCGTACTTCGCGCCGTTTATCTTCCACAAACCTTCGGGCTGATAGGGCTTAATGCTCTTCCCGCCGATTTCGTAATTCATCAAACCACTAGCGGCTAGCGCGTTGTCGCGCATCATTTCGGCGGTCAGGCGGCGGGCGGGGCCGCGAGCCAGCAGCCGATTTTCCGGGTCTTTGTCCAATAGCTCCCGCCTGGCCCGCGAGTCCTGCCGATAGGTAGCCGACATGACCATCGTTTTGACCAGTTTCTTGACATCCCAATTTGAGTCCCGGAAGGTGACAGCCAGCCAGTCGAGTAGTTTGGGGTGCGAGGGCATCTCGCCCTGATTGCCGAAATCTTCGGTGGTTTTGACCAGCCCCACGCCAAAAAACAATTGCCAGTAGCGGTTCACCGCCACACGGGCCGTGAGCGGATTGCCCTTATGCGTGACCCAGAGCGCCAGCCCGTAGCGGTTTTTGGGTAAGCCTTTCGGGAAAGGAAATATGCGTTCGGGCGTGTTGGGATAGACCTTGACACCCAGAGCATCGTAGTTGCCGCGTTCCAGAACGTAGGCTTGCTTGGGGTTGGCTGTTTCCTGCATTATCATCAACTCCTGCACTTTCTCGACGCTGTCGGCGAGAACCATGCGGGTTTTCATCAATGCTTTTCGGGCGGCGAGGGTGGGGGCGTGGGCAGCGGCAAAGTAGTATTCTTTCAAAATCGCTTTATCATCCGGCCTAAGTTCGGCGGGAGACTTGGCAGCAATTGTCACCCACTGTTTTTTTTCTCCCAAAATCTCGACTTCATAAGGCGTCAAGGTTCGATTATACACCACAATATCATCCACTCGCCCGTCCTTGAAGCCGTAGCCGCGCCACCAGCCGCCAATTTGCAGGCCCGGCTGCGGCTTCACGCGGGTGGTATCGAAGAGGATTTCCTTGGTCAACTGATCTTTCGTGACCAGCATTGGCATGGGTTCGCCGTCGAGGTAGAGCTTCAGTCCGGCGGCTTGGGAGGAACCGTCGTAGGTCATGGTGAGCTGAATCCACTTGTCACGCGGCACACTTTCCTGGCTGACTTTGGTGATGGCGTTGGAAGGCGCCACGTGTGCCATGCTCATTTGTAGTTTGTTATCTTTCAAATAAACGTGGTACCCCCGGAAATTATACAGCCGCTCGGCCAGGCATTTGTGAAAAATTACGCCTTCCTTCATGTCTTTGGGAATGTTGACCCACATTCCCACGCTGAACGGCTCCGACTTGCTGAAAATTCCCACGCGATCCAAATCCAGCCAGGCATCGCCATCGAGCTGAACGCCCGGCCCGCGATGGCCTTCCACAAAGTTTTCCTTTTGCTTGTTGCGGTCGGTCAGGGTCGTATAGGCCAGTTGTTTCGGGGCGATTTCGTTTTTCAGAGAATTTTTGTCAAAGCTAAATTTGGCCTGTAAACCTGCTTTGGGAATTGGCTGATTTTTTAAGCTGGCGTAGGCTTTCGATTTTAGCCAGTTTTCAAAAGCACCTTCGCCTTGTTTCTGTACCTCAGCCAGTTGATTTGCTTCCTTCTTGACTTTTTTCTTCATGAATGCCAAAACCAAGTCTTGGGCGGGCGTGGGCAGCAGCATCGTGGGCGAGGGCATGGCGTCGTCCCAGGAGATTTGCCCAGCTTCGTCCACATTGTTGAAAAAGCTGGATAACTGGTAGTAATTCTTCTGCGAAATGGGGTCATACTTGTGGTCGTGACACTTGGCACAGCCCACCGAAAGCCCGATGAAGGCGTCGCCGAAAGTATTGGTGCGATCCAGCACATACTCGGTCTGGAACTCCTTTTCGATGATACCGCCTTCCAGATTCTGCGGGTGGTTGCGGTTGAAGGCCGTGGCGATGCGCATTTCCTTCGTCGGCGCGCCTCCCATTGGACTTTTCATTAAGTCTCCCGCCAACTGCCACTGGATAAACTGGTCGTAGGGCTGGTTTTCGTTGAAGGCTTTAATGACCCAATCGCGGTAAGGCGACATATCGCGCAGCCGGTCCACGGTATAGCCGTGCGAGTCGGCGAAGCGAGCCAGATCCAGCCAGTCGGCGGCCATGCGCTCACCGTAGTGCGGCGATTTCAGGAGCCGATCCACTACTTTCTCGTAGGCATTGGGGCTTTTGTCCCGCCGGAAGGCATCTATTTCGGCCAGCGTTGGCGGCAGTCCGGTGATGTCGAAGGTCACACGGCGAATGAGCGTTTCTTTGTCAGCCTCCTTGTTTGGAGCCAGCTTCTTCTCTTCCAGGCGGGAAAGCACAAAGTTGTCGATGGGATTCCTGACCCAATCGGCGTTTGACACCGACGGAATATCGGGCATGACGGGTTTTTCGAACGCCCAGTGCGGCTTGTACTCCGCCCCTTCGTCGATCCACCTGATGAGTACCGCCTTTTCGTAAGCCGTAAGACTCAGGTGCGATTCCGGCGTGGGCATCATCACTTCGGGGTCGGTCGCCACGATGCGCCGAAATACTTCGCTGTTGCGCAGACTACCGGGATCGATGGCCACCCGGCCGGCTGACTTGGGCAGTTCGCTGTAGGCACTTGCGGCCAGGTCGAGGCGAAGCCCAGCCTTCTGCTTGGCCTTATCCGGCCCGTGGCAGGCGAAGCATTTGTCCGACAGGATAGGCTTCACGTCCCGGTTGTAGTCCAGTTCCTTCGGCACTAATTCCATCGCCGCGCTGACATCCTCCGGCAGCTCGGGCTGGCAGGAGAAAGCAGAAAAAGCGATAAGGGAAATAAGGAGTAACTTGATTGGCATCGTGCCTGGGAAATATAGTAGCCTACAAAGATAAAGAATTATAAAGTAAAGGAATTGTTCAATTCAGACCCAGACTTTTCTGCCCTTTCTAAGTCAAAACGCTATACTTCCACAACAGCCTTGATCAGTTGCTGGTCAGGCTCCAGGAAAGTCAAAATATCGTCGGTTAAATGCTTAAAGTCTGTACGATGGGAAATCCAGGGCGCGGTGTCGATTTGCCCGGCCTCCATCAGCGAAATAATTTTTCTGAAATTTGCTGACAGCGAGTTGCGGCTGGCCAGCAGCGTCACTTCCCGCTTATGGAAATTGGGATCGTGAAACTCGACCTCGCCCTGAAATAGCCCCACGAACACGATTTTGCCGCCGTGGGCGATCAGATTGAAGGCATTGAGCATCGAGTTGCGGTTGCCCGTGGCGTCGAAAATAACTGTGGGCAGCTCGCCATCGAAAGGTTCGCGCAGGTATTCCGGAGTCAATGCCTTTTCTACCACGATACTGCGGTCGGAAATGCCGAGCCGGCGGATGAAGTCGAGGCGGCTTTCGAAGCGATCCGCGACGGCTACGGTAGCACGGCTCAGCTTACAAAACTGCGCGACCGACAGGCCGATCGGCCCCGCTCCGATGACCAGCACTTTGTCCTCCGGCTGCACATTCGCCCGGTTCGTGGCGTGGAGGCCAATGCCCAGCATCTCGACCAACGCCAGTTGATCGTAGGACAGCACTGCCGACTTGTGGAGTTTGCCAACCGGAACTTTGAGGTATTCCGTCATGCCGCCGTCGGTATGGACGCCCAGCACCCGCAGGCGCTCGCAGCAGTTGGGGTGGCCGCGTCGACAAGCCTGGCACTCGTTACAGTTGAGGTAAGGCTCCACCGAGACGCGGTCGCCGATTTTTATTCCTATTTCTGACTGACTGCCGCCAAGGGCCACGACTTCGGCCCCCAGCTCGTGGCCCAGAACGCGCGGATAGGAAAAGAATGGCTGATCACCTTTAAAAGCATGGTAGTCCGTGCCGCATATCCCGATTTTCTTGATTTTCACGATGGCCTCGCCCATGCCGGCGGCTTCCGGTTCTGCCCGGTCGATCACGCGAAACTCACCGGGTTTGTTGAGAATAATGGTTTTCATGGAGTTGGCATTTAAAAGTGAAGTGGTTCT
>JBBSKK010000338.1:0-4653 GCA_038256395.1 Cytophagales bacterium
CAAAGCGAACGGTACAGCGCCCACCGTTGCCGCACAGACTGCCTTCCCCGCCGTCGGCATTGAAATACACCATCTTGAAATCATAGCCAGCCGTATTGCGCAGCAAAATTAGCCCATCGGCCCCGATTCCGAAGCGACGGTGGCATAGCCGGGCGATTTCTTCTTGGGGCATAGAGAAGGCCTCGGCTCTATCGTCGATCAGAATGAAGTCGTTGCCGGTACCTTGATATTTGTGGAAGCGCATTATTTGTTGAAGGGTTGAAGGGTTGAAAAAATCGGAGATGGCAGAGATATACTTGCACAATTTATAAAAAAAGCCCCGCCGGAAAAATTCCGGCGGGGACTTTCGATCGTAAAGCTCATAAACTCATGACCGCAGGGGCGGACCCCTCATAGACTCATAAACTATTTCGTAGTTTTCAGCTCCTTGATACGAGCGGCTTTACCCTGGCGGCCGCGCAGGTAGAACAGGCGGGCGCGGCGGACTTTACCACGGCGGAGGAGTTCAATTTTGGCGATGCTGGGGGAAAGAATCGGGAAAATACGCTCGACGGCGATGCCGTTGGATATCTTGCGGACCGTGAAGGTTTCGCCCGCGCTGTTGGGGTTGCGGCGCTGCATAACGGTTCCCTGGTACAATTGGAGGCGCTCTTTGCCGCCTTCGCGGATTTTTACGTGTACCACAATGGTGTCGCCCGATTTGAAATCGGGATACTCGGACTTACGGTTTTCATTCGTAGCCTCGACGAGTTTAATCAGTTCGCTCATGACGATTTTTGAAAAATAAATTAGGTAAAGAACTGCTCCCAGCGGACGGGGTGACGCCCCTTCATTCAGAACAGCCCCGCGAAAAACGAGTGCAAAAATAGACCTATTTTTTTGAATATGAAAGGTTTTGCTAGATTTACAAGATGAAAATACTATCCGCCCCCCAAATCCGCGACCTCGACGCGCACACCATTCAAAACGAACCCATTAGCTCGCTCGACCTGATGGAACGCGCCTCACGCGCCTTTGTGCGCTGGCTTTGCGCCCGCTTCGACAACCGCCAGCCGCTCGTTTTTTTCTGCGGCAAGGGCAATAACGGCGGCGACGGCCTGGCCATCGCCCGTCTCCTTTCGGCTAAAGGCTATGGCGTGAAGGTGTACGTGGTGGACTACACGGACAAAGGTTCCGAAGATTTTTCCAGAAATCTTGAACGATTAGCCGAACATCTGGCAGTTCATTACATAAAAGACAAAAAAGACCTTCCCCAGCTAACGGGCGACGAACTGCTGATCGACGCCCTGCTGGGTTCTGGCCTATCACGCCCGGCGGAGGGTTTGCTGGCGGCGGTCATCGGCGCGATGAATGACAGTCCGGCGCGGGTAATTTCGGTGGATATTGCCAGCGGCTTGTACATGGACAGGATCAACGGCAAAGACGACGCCATCGTCCGGCCCGACTACACGGTGAGTTTCCAGTTGCCCAAGTTGGCGTTTATGATTCCGCACAACGGCCCATTTGTGGGCGATTGGCAACTGGTGAATATCGGTTTGGATCAAGATTTTATTCAAAAAACAGAAACACCCTATTTTTTTACGGATAAAAAAAGCGCGAAAAAGCTGATTCGAGACCGGGAGAAGTTTTCGCACAAAGGCACTTTCGGCCACGCGTTGCTGCTGGCGGGTAGCTTCGGCAAAATGGGCGCGGCCCAGCTTTGCGGTGGGGCTTGTCTGCGGTCGGGCGCGGGACTACTGACGATGCACGTGGCGGGTTGTGGCTATCAAATCATCCAAATTGCCCTGCCCGAGGCGATGTGTACGGTAGATATTCACGAAAAAATGCTGACGGCTTTACCTGATTTAGATTCTTATTCCGCAATTGGCGTTGGGCCGGGGCTGGGTAAGGAGCCGCAGACGTTGCAAATGCTGGAAGAATTGATCGAGAAAGCCAAAGTGCCGATGGTGTGGGACGCTGACGCCCTCAACCTGCTTTCCGAAAATCCCGAATTACTCAGAAAACTACCCGAGCATACAGTTATCACGCCGCACCCCAAGGAATTCGAACGTCTGGCCGGGGAAAGTAAAGATGACTACGCCCGGCTGGAATTAGCCCGCAATTTTGCCCAAAAACACAAGCTGGTCGTCGTGCTGAAAGGCGCCCATACCGCCGTGATATTCCCCGATGGCACGGTGCATTTCAACGCCACGGGCAACGCGGGCATGGCCACGGGAGGAACGGGCGACGTACTGACGGGTATTCTCACTTCACTGCTTGCCCAAAAGTACGACCCGCAGGACGCTGCTCGGCTCGGCGTGTACCAGCACGGCATTGCCGGCGACCGTGCCGCCAAAGCCCGCACCAAAGTGGCCATGATTGCCTCGGATATTGTGGAAAATCTGGGATGGTAGTTGGGGAAAGACTCTGGAGAAACGACCGTTCGATAAGTTTTGGGGAAATTTTGCTTCTGTTTCCAACCATTCGGCAACTGGAATGATCTTGTTTGCGTAAATTAGATAAGGGTAGCAATACCCAGCCACGCATCATAACAGGAACCACCATGAAACAGACCTTGCCCCGCCATTGGGATGGCTTGAATTCCAACAAAAAAGATCACAAATTTTCCCTCGACCAGGCATTCGTGATGGGCGGACTTACCGTCCTCATCTTCGCTTACATCATCTTTCGCTTTATCTTTCCTTTGATCGACAAAGGCGTCCTCTGGTAGGCTCAACTGAGTAGTTGAAAGGTCGCCCAGGCGGAAACGTAAGCCAGCACCATCGTGTACACGAGTTGCACCAGCGGCCATTTCCAGCCGTGTGTCTCGCGATAGACGATTGCCAGCGTACTCATGCACATCATGGCGAATACGTAAAACATCAGCAACGAAAACGAAACCGCCGGGGTGTACATCGGGCCGCCCGTCTTGGGGTTTCGTTCTTTTTGCAGCCGCTCCCGAATCGTCACGGCATCCTCGCTTGCCTCGCCGCCTATACTATAGATGGTGGACATGGTACCTACGAACACTTCCCGCGCGGCAAAGGACGTAATGAGCGCTATGCCTATTTTCCAGTCGTAGCCCAGCGGCGCAATGGCGGGCTCGATGAACTTGCCGAAGCGTCCGGCGTAAGAGGTTTCTAACTTAGCCGAGGCTACGGCGGCTTGTTGCTCCTGCGGCGCGGCGTTAGGCATTTCTTTTAGCGTCTGCTCTTCTGCCCGCTCCATGCTGTCGCCCGGCCCATAGCTGGCCAGTACCCAAAGGACAATTGAAATGGCAACGATGATTTTTCCGGCTTCCAGCACGAATGCCTTTACGCTGTCGAACATCGTGATGCCCAAATGACTCCATCGCGGCCACTTGTAAGTCGGCATTTCCAGAATAAAATAGCTTGGCTCGCGGCGCGGCACAAAAATCGAAAACAGCCAGGCTGAACCCAACGCACCGATCAAGCCCAGCAGATAAAGCCCCAACAATACCAATCCCTGTAAATTTAGAATGCCCAGCACCGTCTCATCTGGCACGACCAGCGCGATGAGAATGGTATAAATCGGCAACCGAGCCGAGCAACTCATCAACGGTGTGACCAGAATCGTCAGCAACCGCTCGTAGGGATTGTTGATGCTGCGGGTGGTCATGATGGCGGGCACCGCGCAGGCGACGCCCGAAATCAGTGGCACCACGCTACGACCATTGAGGCCGAATTTCCGCATCAATTTATCCATAATCACCATCACCCGCGCCATGTAGCCCGATTCTTCCAGCAAACCCACCAGGCCGAACAGGAAGGCGATTTGGGGAATGAAAATAATGACGCCCCCGATGCCGGCCATCAGTCCGTCGGTCAGCAAATCGTTCAAGACTCCCTGGGGCAGCGCATTTTTCGTCCACTGAATGGCATTCGCCGTAGCTTGGTCGATCCAGTCCATCGGGTACTGCGCCCAGGCAAATACCGCTTGAAAAATCACCAGCAACACCATTAAAAAAGCCACGTAACCCCAGAAAGGATGCAGCAGAATTTTGTCCAGCCGCCGCGTCCAGGCGGGCTGCTCGCTCTCTCCCTGCGAAGTCACAGCCTTTTGTACTAAAGGCCGCAATCGCTCGTAGCGCGTGATGGTTTCGTGGGCCAGGACATCGGTTTTATCGAAATTGTGTTTGGCGATCAATCCATCGAGTTGCTCACGTTGGCCTTGATCCAGGAAAGTGAAGGAGTTATGCTGGCAGAGGTACTGCAACGCCAGGTAGTTGTTGTCGAGTTGGTACTCATTTCTAACCTCCTCGATAATAGAAGATTGGTTCTCGGCAGGGTCCAGAAAATATGTAGGAACAAGCTTTTCGCTTGCCGCGACGCGCTGAATGGCCTCCCGCAAGCGGTCGATGCCCTCACCGCTGCGGGCATTGATTTTCACCACCGGAACCTGCAACTGCATGGCCAACTGCACGGCGTTGACTTTCAGCTTCATGCTATCAGCCACGTCGAGCATGTTGAGGGCCAGCACGGTGGGCAAACCTAAATCCGTAATCTGGGTGAACAGCAGCAGGTTTCGCTGCAAGTTGGAGGCGTCGGCCACCACTACTACCGCATCGGGGTGGTCGGGATGCTGCGGATTGGCCAGAATATCCATCGCCACCTGTTCATCCCGCGACTTGGGATAAATGCTGTAAATGCCTGG
>JBBSKK010000339.1:0-4652 GCA_038256395.1 Cytophagales bacterium
CTCGGTTTCGCGCAGGTAATCGTAACTCTCCGCCGCCGACACCACTTTCAGGGGCATCGGGATACCGCCCCACACCCGCACCATGTTGAAGAAAATAAGGGAGCGCACGAAAGTGGCTTCAGCGATCAGACGGTTCTTCAGATCGGGCTGACTGAATTTGACTTCTGTCTTTTGCAGCTTATCGATCATATTGTTACAGATAAAAATCGCGCTGTAGCAGGTTTCCCAGGCGTCCAGGATGGTGCCGTTGCTTGTCTGGATCCGGTAGCCTAAGATGTCCTCCTGAAAAGTGGTGGAACCTCCCGTGAACTCGATGTAGGTATTGTCGGAATACAACTCGCCGTACAAGTCCACGATGCCCCCGGCGCCATACACTCTGTTCAGTTGCCGGTACACGTCGTTGGTCGCCTGGATGAGTTGGCTTTCGTTCGTGTAAAAATTCCCCTCGGTCAGGCTGGTTTCCGGGTAGAGGTCCAGTCCGCTTTCCCGGCAGGAAGAGAACGAGATAAGCGCCAGGAAGAAAATGGTTGTTTTAATGATCGTTTTCATTGCTATATCGGTCAAAGGTTAAAAGCCCAGGTTAATGCCAAACGTGACAATCTTGGCTGTTGGATAGGGAGAGTGGGTGACGCCCCGTTGGGCGGTGGCCGTCACGCCACCGTTAAAGTTCTCGGGGTCGAAGAGCGGGCTGTTCTTTTGGGTCAGCAGGTTGGTGCCGTTGACGTAAACCCGTAGCGATTCCAGCTTCAGTTTCGTGAGCAGAACGGGCGGCAGGTTATAGCCTGCCGTCACGCTCTTGAGGCGGAAGTAGGAGCCGTCCACGATCCAGTAGCTGGAAGCTGTTTTCTCGTAGCCGTCCAGATCGACTGTAAGCTTGTAGTGGTAGCCGTCGCCGGGTTCGGCTTCCGATCGCCAGCGATCGACCGCTTCTTTATAATAATTTCGGCCTTCGTGGTACAGCATGGAGCGGTGGATGTTGTTGTCGTACACGTCGTTGCCCTGAACACCCTGGATCAGGAAGCTCAAATCGAATCCTTTGTATTTCAAATTGTTAGTGATACCCCAGATAAAGTCAGGAGTGTTGTTGCCGATAATGGTGCGGTCGTCGGCGGTCAACTTACCGTCGCCGTTCACGTCCTGGTACCGCCCATCGCCGGGCGTAGCCGAAGCATAATGCGACGGATCGGCGTCGATCTCCGCCTGGTTTTTATACACCCCCATATACTTGAAACCGTAGAAGCTAAAAATGGGCGACCCGACTTGGTTGATGGATTCCATGCCGAAGCCCGGCTGCAAAATCATGGGCGCATCGCCTGGTCCCAGGGCCAGGATTTTGTTGCGGTTGCGGGAGAAATTGAGCTGGGTCGTCCAAGTCAGCGGTCCCGAGAGATTGTGAGAGGTCAGGTTGAGTTCGATCCCTTTGTTTTGCAGCTTGCCTATGTTCTTGAAAACGCTCGTGAATCCCGCCACGGAAGGAACCGGCACGTCGAGTAATAAACCGTCGGATTTGGACACATAGTAGTCGGCCTCGAAGGTGATGCGGTTGGTGAACAGACCGATATCCAGGCCCAGGTTCACCTGCTGGGTTCGTTCCCAGCCCAAATCGGGGTTGGTGATACTGCCGGGATAGTAGGTGGTGGACAGGCCGTTGCCCAAAGCCACCCGTCCCTGCGACATCTTGCCAATCCAGCGATAGTCGGCAAAACGGTCGTTGCCCGTGAATCCATAGCTGGCCCGCAGTTTCAGGTTATTGACGGTCTTGCTTTTCATGAAAGGCTCATCCGACACGATCCAGCCGCCGGACACCGACGGGAAAAGCCCCCACTTGTTGTTGGGACCGAAGCGGGATGAGCCATCCCGCCGCAAGCTCGTTGAGAGCAGGTACTTGCCTTTGTAATTGTAGTTCACCCTACCAAAATAAGAGATCAGCACGCTCTTGTTAATGTTGTCTTCAGCCCGAAAAACCGTGCGTCCGGCGCTCAGCGCGTGAATCAGGTCGTTGTCGTACCCCCGCCTTTCCTGATTGGTCGAGTAGAAGTCGTTATTGTTGTACTCCATCCCCGCCAAGGCAGAAAGCGAATGGCTGCCGATCGTCTTATCGTACGTCAGTAGGTTCTGGGAGGTGTAGTTGATCGTGCGTAACTGACCCACCACCATAGAACCCTCGGTGTAGTAGGTGGGCCCCATGTTGACATCCACGGCCTGGTACCTGGTGTTGTCCTCGCGGTTGATGAAGAAATTCAGGGCCGTTCGAAAACGCAGCCCCGGCAGAATGTCCAGTTGGGCGTGGACGTTGCCCAGGTTGTTGAAGCGGCGGTTCTGGATGTCGTTGTTTATTTGGTAAAGCGGGTGACCATTTTTGGGCCGGAACAGAATGGCATCGTATTTCCCGAAACCCTCCGTCGTAGCCGGGCCGCCCAGATAGCCGTTGTCGCCGTAAACGGGGAAAATGGAAGGGTACTGCACCGCCCATTCCACAATCCGGTTGAAGGGTTCGTTCTCGTGGTCGTAGCTCAGGCTCATCGTGCCGCCCACTTCCAGCCAGTCCTTCACTTTGGTCACTGCCTTCACGCTGAAGGTGTACTTCTGGTAAGCCGAGGTAAGAACGATGCCCTGCTGATTGACGTAGCCACCCGACACCGTGAAGTTGGACTTGGCGTTGCCGCCACTGGCATTCAGGTCGATCTTCTGCATGGGGGCCGTGCGGAAAATCACATCCTGCCAGTCGGTGTCATATTTCAGACTGCTAGGATCGTCGAACTGTGTGGGCCAGGTGTATTTGTATTGCTTACGGGCCTGGATGGTGTTGGGGGCGTTCGGATCGCCGCCCGTTTCGATCCAGCCGTTCTGGGCGGCGTCCTTGGAAGCCAGGGCGTACTCGGCGGAGTTCATCACGGGAATTTTGCTGATCACCCGCTGCAAGCCGTAGGTGTAGTTGAGGTTAAATCTGGTCTTGCCCTCCTTCCCCCGTTTCGTCGTAATCAAAATCACCCCATTGGCCCCGCGCGAACCATAGATCGCCGCCGAGGAGGCATCCTTCAATATGTCGATGGACTCGATGTCATTGCTGTTGATGATGTTCAAATCATAACTGGGCAGCGGCATTCCGTCCACCACGATCAGCGGGGTGCTGCTGGCCGACACGGAGTTGATTCCCCGAATCTGGATGGAGGAAGAAACGCCGGGCCGCCCGTTGCTGGCCAGCACTTGCACACCGGCGACTTTGCCGTACAGGGCCTGGCCCACCTCAACGATGGGTCGGCTATTGATTTCCTGGTCGATTTTGACTGATCCCACTGCACCCGTCAAATCACTTTTCTTCTGGGTGCCGTAGCCGACCACCACCACTTCGTCCAGGCTTTTGTCTTCGGGCAGCATGGCCACGGTCAGATTGGTGCGGGTTCCTACGGCTGCCTCCTGGCTCCGGTAGCCCACGAAGCTAAACACTAGGGTGGCAATTCCCTCTGGCACGTCCAGTTGAAACAATCCCTCGGCATCGGTCGTCGTGCCGCGCGTAGTGCCTTTCACCACTACGCTCACGCCAGGCAGGCCCGCGCCGTTCTCGTCGGTGACCGTGCCGCGCACGAGTTGGTTGGGCGATTCCTTAACCTTTTCCAAGCCAGTACGGCCAAGCATGGGCAATGGCGGAACGGTGCTAACCGGGAGGTTCTCCGCACTAGCTTTAGTGTCAGTCCTATCTCTAGTATTTTCTTGAGTTTGCTGCGCCTTATGGCTTAATTCAGTGATCACAAAAGTATTTTTTCTGACCTTTTTGACCCGCAAATTCACGAGTGCAAGAATACGGTCCAGGTTACGCTCCACCGACTGGGAGAAATCGACTGCCCGTGTTGGCACGGTACGACTGGCGACGAGACGATCCTCGAAGACAATCTCGACTTTATAATGATCCTGTAGTTCAAGCAAGACCTTACGCAGTTGTTTGGTGGAGGGAGCATCCAATACCACTTCTGGCTGCTGGACGTAAGCGAGGGTTTGGGAAAAGCCAGCCAGCGACAGTTGGCTGGTTACCAGGAGCGCCAGGCCGAGGATACGTGCGGGTAAAGGGATTTTGTGCATATTATAGGGGTTTAGAAATAGTTTCCTGACTGATTAAAACGATACGATCCTTCTCTGCTTTGATTTGTAAATTCAGCACCTCCACCAAGACCGAAAGTAGCTCCTCGGCGGTTTCGGCTCGGAAGTTCCCGGTAATGGTACGGGCGGCGATTTCGTCGCCACCGGCCCGGACGATCAGGCCGAAGTTCTCCGCAATGATCGCGCATATTTCTCGAACCGGGGTGTTATCGAACGCAAAGCGGTGTTCCTTCCACGCGGTTTCTTCCAACTTTTCCGTGACGCGTTGTCGCGTTAAATGTCCGTGTGGATTGAGGGTGACTGATTCACCAGGTTTCATCAGTAGGTTTTTCCTTTGGGAACTCTTGCCGTAATCAAGCCGGATTTCCCCTTTACTCAACACTACCCGCGTGCCCCTAGGACGGGCAAATACCGTGAACTCGGTGCCCAGTACCTCCACCTGGAACTGGTCGGAGGTTTTGACCACAAAGCGCTGATGGCTGGCCGTGTGCCGAACAGAGAACCCGGCTTCTCCGTGCAGGATTACCTCTCTGACTGCCCCATCAAAGCCGAAGCGC
>JBBSKK010000340.1:0-4646 GCA_038256395.1 Cytophagales bacterium
CTCGGGCTGGCCCTGCGGCAACAGCGCCAGCTCACTCACTTTAGCCCCCACAAAAAGTACGGCCGACGAATTCTTGCAAGCCGCCACGCAGGCCCCGCAGCCGATACAGGCCGCCGCCATGAACGCCTGGTCGGCATTCTCCTTGGCAATCGGCAGACTGTTGGCATCTTGTGCATTACCCGTATTGACCGACACGAAGCCGCCCGCCGAAATGATACGGTCGAAAGAGGTGCGGTCTACGATCAAATCTTTGAGTACCGGAAAAGCCACCGCCCGCCATGGCTCCACCACGATGGTGTCCCCGTCGCTAAACGAGCGCATGTGCAGCTGGCAGGTCGCCACGCCCGTGAGCGGCCCGTGAGGACGTCCGTTGATGTGCATGGAACACGAACCACAGATCCCCTCGCGACAGTCGTGGTCGAAGGCAATGGGTTCTTTGTTCTCGTGAATCAACTGCTCGTTGAGGATATCGAACATTTCCAGAAAGGACATATCCGGCGATACGCCATCCAGAGGATAGGTTTCGAGGCTGCCCTCGCTGTCTTTATTTTTTTGCCGCCACACTTTCAGCGTGAGGCTCATGTTTTCTGATGACATGGTTAGCGTTTGGGTGTATGGTTAACTTTGGGCTGTTTGTTGAATCGTGTAATCGTTGAATTGTGTAATTGATGTTTATTTGTTTTTTTGTTAAAACCGAATTGCCGATTGCCATCTCGCAGTTTTACTGTATCACCTCCAATTCAACATTTTAAACAATTCAACATCAATTACACGAATCAACAGTTCAACAATTCAACAACCTCCCTTATTTATAGCTGCGCTGCGCGATTTTGATATTCTCGTATTCCAGTTCCTCCTTGTGGAGTTGCCAGTTGCTTTCGCCTTGGTATTCCCAGGCCGAGACGTACATATAGTTCTCGTCGTCGCGGGTAGCTTCGCCTTCTTCGGTTTGGTATTCCTCGCGGAAGTGGCCGCCGCAAGATTCGTTGCGGTCGAGGGCATCCTGGCACATGAGTTCGCCCAGTTCCATGAAGTCGGAAACGCGGCTGGCCTTGTCGAGTTCGGGGTTTAGCTCGTCGGCGGAACCCGTCACGCGCACGTCTTCCCAAAACCGCTTGCGCAAGGCGCGGATTTCGGTGATGGCGCTCTGCAGGTCTTTGGCGTTGCGGGCCATGCCGCATTTATCCCACATGATTTTGCCCAGTTCCCGGTGAAAATGCTCGACTGAAGTCGTGCCCTTCACCGACAGGAGTTTGGTGATTTTGTCCTTCACCTCTTTTTCTGCCTGGGCAAAGGCTTCGTGGTCTGTCGGGATTTCTCCGGTGCGGATTTCTCCGGCCAGATACGAACCGACGGTGTAGGGAATCACGAAATAGCCGTCCGCTAGTCCCTGCATCAGGGCCGAGGCACCGAGACGGTTAGCTCCGTGGTCGGAGAAATTGGCCTCGCCCAGGGCGTAAAGACCCGGCACAGTGGTCATCAGGTTATAGTCCACCCACAGACCGCCCATCGTGTAGTGGACGGCGGGATAAATCCGCATCGGCACCTGGTAGGGATCTTCGCCCGTGATCTGCTTGTACATATCGAAGAGGTTGCCGTACTTTTCCTTGACGACTTCCTTGCCCATTTCCCGAATTTGTTCGTCCGTCGGGTTGGCGATGTTGTTTTTGGTAGCTTCGCCATGGCCGTAGCGATCGATGGCCGAGGCGTAGTCGAGATAAACGGCCATCTTGGACGGACCGACGCCGTAGCCCGCATCGCAGCGTTCCTTGGCGGCGCGCGACGCGATGTCGCGCGGCACGAGGTTACCGAAGGCCGGGTAGCGGCGCTCGAGGTAGTAGTCGCGCTCTTCCTGGGGGATGTCGTTGGCCGGGCGGTTGTCGTTTTCTTTTTTGGGAACCCAAATGCGCCCGTCGTTGCGCAGCGACTCCGACATCAGCGTCAGTTTCGACTGGTGTTCGCCGGAAACGGGAATGCAGGTCGGGTGAATCTGCGTAAAGCAGGGATTGCCGAAATACGCCCCCCGGCGGTGGGCTTTCCAGGCGGCAGTCACGTTGCAGCCCATCGCGTTGGTCGAGAGGTAGAACACATTGCCATAGCCGCCCGAGCAAAGCAGCACAGCGTGGCCCGAGTGCCGCTCGATTTCGCCCGTCACCAGGTTGCGGGCGATGATGCCCCGGCATTTGCCGTCGATCTTGACGACGTCCAGCATTTCGTGGCGGGTGTACATTTGTACCGCCCCGATGCCGACCTGCCGCTGCAATGCCGAGTAGGCACCCAGCAATAATTGCTGCCCGGTTTGCCCGGCGGCGTAGAACGTCCGCTGCACCTGCACCCCGCCGAAGGAGCGGTTGGAGAGCAACCCACCGTACTCGCGGGCGAAGGGAACGCCCTGCGCCACGCATTGGTCGATGATGCTGCCCGACACTTCGGAAAGGCGATAAACGTTGGCCTCGCGCGAGCGGTAGTCGCCGCCTTTGACGGTGTCGTAGAAAAGACGGTAGATTGAGTCGCCATCGTTCTGGTAGTTCTTGGCGGCGTTGATGCCGCCCTGCGCGGCGATGGAGTGCGCCCGGCGCGGGGAATCCTGAAAACAGAATGCCTTGACCTTATAGCCCATTTCGGCCAGCGAAGCCGCCGCCGAAGCCCCGGCCAGGCCCGTGCCGATCACGATCACCTCGATACTGCGCTTGTTGGAAGGGTTCACCAGTGGAACCGACGACTTATACTTGGTCCACTTATCTTCAATCGGACCAGCGGGAATTTTGGAATCCAGTTGGGGGGAAGTCATTTTACTTTTGAGTTAATATTCGAATTGATAATTGATAGTGGATAATTGATAATGAAAAACAATTGTCGCCACGGGGTCGGTATCGCTCCGGCGTACTGGCCGCAGCGGCCCCGCACTATCCATTTTCAATTATCAATTAATTAAAGTTGTTTTAAGAAAAAGTAAACCGGCATGGCGGCGAAAGCGACGGGGATGATGATGGCGAACACCCACACGCCCAGAAAATTAAATACCGGGTTGTACTTGGGGTGGTTGGCTCCCAGTGTTTGCCAGGCCGAGCGGAAGCCGTGAACCAGGTGGAAAGACAGGGAGGCCATTGCTAGAATGTAGAACAGCACCAACAGCGGATTGGCGAAGGACGCCTCGGCTTCTTGATATAAATCTTTGACGATTACCGTTTTACTTTGGTTGTCATCGCTCAGCCGCTCCTCGATTTTGCTGTTGAGCATGAAGCCGTCGGGCATCTGCCGGGTGTCGATGATGGTACCTTCTGACAGGTCGATGGTGTACTCCTTGAAGGGAAGATGGCCGAATTTGTACTCATACCAGAAATCGCCCATGTGGACGACGAGGTACACCAGCAAGACCGTACCCAGTATGCCCATGTTGCGGCTCGCCCAGGTACTTTGGTTGTTGACTTTTGCGTAGTTTTTGGCCCGGGCCTTGCGGTTCATGTAAACTAAATACAGGCCGTCGAAAGCGTGGATCAAAATCAGGGCATACAGGCCGTAGGAGATTGTTTTGATGAAAGGGCTGGTGGTCATGAACACTGTGTAGGTGTTGAATGCCAGGCCCTGGTCATCCTTGAATAGCTGTAGATTCCCAACCATATGGACAATCAGAAAGGTGCATAGAAAAAGACCCGTCAGAGACATGATCAATTTCTTGCCAATGGAACTGGATAACGTTTGGGTAAGCCACGACATAGGAGAACGTGTTGATTTTTGGGGTAAATATTGGATATTGCCTTAACCCGCCAAAGGTACACGACAAAGGATTCCAACACAACAGAAGCGTTTTCATTTTGTTGGAAAGGCAATTATTTATAATGATTTTAAGTTTTTCG
Organism: Cytophagales bacterium; assembly: GCA_038256395.1. GTDB lineage: Bacteria > Bacteroidota > Bacteroidia > Cytophagales > Spirosomataceae > Persicitalea. Next base: position 3,858 of record JBBSKK010000340.1, read on the forward strand.
GGCGATTGTGTAGTTTCAACCTTTCGTGTAAAAAAAATGTTTGGCCTTTAGCTGCTAATACACCGATTCGCTATCTTTTTCGTTCAAGTCTATACTCATTCAGACAAGTAGCCCTAATCCATGCGCTCAATAATACGCCCCATATTATTTTTCTTTCTGCTCCTCCTTGCCGCCACCCAGGCCCGCGCTACCCACGTGCGGGCGGGCGAAATCACCGCTAAACGCATTTCCACGACTTCCCTGACCTACGAAATCACTTTCACGGGTTATTTCGATATCGACAACGGGAAGTCCGCCGCCGACGCCCAGACGGACATCAAGGTGTTCGTCGGCTCCGTTGGCCCCATCAGCGTCCCCCGCAAGCAGCCTATTACCAACATCGGCAACAACACCACCAAGAATGAGTACATCTTCATATACACCTTCCCGGCGCCAGGACGCTTCAACATCTCGACCAACCTCGACAACCGCAATAACAACGTTCTGAACATTGGTCCCAAGCCGACGCAGGAACTTAGTTTTTATGTAAAAAGTACCCTGGTTATCAACGCCAGCCTCGGCCAAAACCGGACGCCCGTCCTGCTGAACGCGCCCATCGACCTAGCCGCCGTGGGCCAGCGCTACATCCATAATCCGGGTGCTTATGACGCCGACGGCGACAGCCTGGCCTATCGGCTGGTAGTCCCACAGGAAGGAGGCGAGGACAATCCCAACGGCAAAGATGTCCAATACGTCGATCCCAACAAGGTGCTGCCGCTGGGGCCAACCGAGAACGGTGCTTTCCCTTCC
>JBBSKK010000341.1:0-4644 GCA_038256395.1 Cytophagales bacterium
GGGCAGTCCGCGCGTGATTTCCTGCCAGGTGATTCCGCCGTCGCGGGTGCGCAGGATGTGCGGCTTCATGTCGTCGAGCCGGATGCCGTTGATGGCGGCGTACACGACGTTGGCGTCGGTGTGGCTGGCATCCAGTTGTGATACCTTTGCCCAGGGTTTCAGGCTGGGCGGCGTCACGTTCCGCCAGCTTTTGCCGCCGTCACGGGTGACGTGGATGAGGCCGTCGTCGGTGCCGGCCCAAATGGTACTGCTGTCCACGTAGGACGGCGCCAGGGCGTAAATCACGCCCCGGCGGGGCATTTTCTTCATTTCCTCGGTGGTGTAAATCCCCACGCTGGCCGGGATCTCGTCGTAGCTGGGGCGGCTGAGGTCGGGGCTGATGACTTCCCAGGAATCGCCGCCCGTGCGGGTTTTGAACAAAACATTCCCGGCAAAAAAGAGCGTTTTGGGGTCGATGGGCGAAAACAGCAGCGGGGCCGTGCGGACGAAGCGGTACTGGCCGCTACGGACGGCCTCGGGGGCGATGTTCTGCACCTGCCCGGTGCGCTTGTCGAAGCGGGTGACCTTGCCGCCGTAAATAATATTCGGGTCTAGCGGGTCGGCGGCCACGTAGCCGTACTCCTCCACGCCCACGGGATGCCACTCGCGGTAGGTGATTTGGCCGTCGTTGCCCCGGCTGGCGATGCCCACCGAGCCGCTTTCCTGCTGTCCGCCCAGCACGTTGTAGGGAAAGGCGTTGTCGGTGCTGACGTGGTAAAACTGCGCCGTGGGCTGGTTGTACCACGAGCTGAACGTCTGTCCGCCGTTGACGGTGATGATCGCGCCCTGGTCGCCCGCCAGCAGGATGATGTCGGGATTGGTGGGGTTGATCCACAGACGGTGGTAGTCGTCGCCGCCCGGTGCGCCCCGAAAATCTTCGAAGGTTTTGCCGCCATCCGTCGATTTCCAGGTTACGACGTCGGCGATGAAAATGATGTCGGGATTGGTGGGATGCACCTTCACTTCGGCAAAATCGCTGCCGCGTCCCCACAGGCGCGGGTCGTCGTCGATGAGTCGCCATGATTCGCCCGCGTCGTCGGAGCGATAGACGCCGCCGCGCTCGGGGGCATCCACGGTGGCGTACATCCGGCGCGAATCGGAGGGGGCGATGCAAAAGCCGATGCGCCCGACGCCCTGCCCTTCGAAGGTCGGCAGTCCTTTTGTGAGTTTGCGCCAGGTGGTGCCGCCATCGGTGGATTTGTAGAGGCCACTTTCCGGTCCCTGCCAGGCGGCGTTTTCCCAGGGGCCTTCCTGCGCCTGCCACAAGTCGGCGTACACGACTTGGGGATTATTGGGATCGATGGTTACCTGAATGGCCCCGGTGTCCTCATTTTTGTACAAAACCTTTTCCCAATTTTTGCCGCCATCGGTGGTGCGATAAACGCCGCGCGTGGTATTTTTGCCGTAAGGATGCCCCAGCACGGCGGCAAAAACGCGGTTTTCGTCGGTGGGGTCGATGCTGATGTTGCCGATTTGCTGGGCGTCGGCCAGGCCGAGATGCGTCCAGGTTTTGCCCGCGTCGGTGGATTTGTACATCCCGTCGCCCACCGAAAGGTCAGGGCGGTGCAGCCCCTCGCCGCTTGCCACGTACACTACATTCGGATTGGAAGGCGCGACACCCACATCGCCGATGGAACCCGTGGGCTGGTCGTCGAAAATCGGGAACCAGGTGCGGCCATAATCGGTCGTTTTCCACACGCCGCCGTTGTTGACGCCGATGTAAAAAACGTTGGGCTGCTGCGGCACGCCCACCGCCCCGACCGTGCGCCCGCCCCGGTGCGGGCCAATCATGCGCCACTGCATACTATTGAAAAGGGCGGGGTCGTAGTTTTGCGAGAAGGCTGCTTGGTGGAGCAACAGGACAAGAAGGAAGGGAGTAAAGTGTTTGCGCATAATCAAGGATAGGTTTGCAGGTTGGGCAAAAATCAGCCCGGACTACGCAATGAAATTACAAAACGCCTTAAAAACAAGTGGAGTTAGTTGCACAGACCGAAAACGCCGCAAGTTTGGCTTTGAAAAGTACTCTCCCACCGTATCGTTGCGTTTCATTTTCACCAAAACATTCAAAATACACCAATCCATGCCCCAATCCATTTCCCGCAAAGAATTTTTGAAAACCAGCGCCCTGGCGCTCGCACTTCCTCTCCTTGCCAAAAATATTTCCCTGGCCAAACCGCCCAAAAATATTGGTTTGCAACTCTACACCCTGCGCGACCTGATGGCCAAAGACCCGAAGGGTACCTTGAAAAAAGTGGCCGACATCGGCTTTACCGAAGTCGAGACCTTCGGCTACAACAATGGAAAGTTTTTTGGCATGGCTCCTCAGGAGTTCAAAAGCTACTTGAAAGGTTTGGGCATTACCACGCCCAGCGGCCACTACATGCCCGCCCAACTGCAAGCCAGCTTGAGCCAAATCGTGGACGACGCGGCAGCCGCCGGACAAAAATACGTGGCCTGCGCCTATATCATGCCCAACGAGCGGACGCTGGACGACTACCAGAAATTTATCGCCCTCTTCAATAAATCGGGTGAAGTGTGCCAAAAGGCCGGGATTCAGTTTTGCTACCACAACCACGATTTCGAATTTGAGAATGTGGGCGGAAAAATTCCGTACGACCTGCTTCTGAAAGAAACCGACCCCAAATTGGTCAAGATGGAGTTGGATTTGTACTGGGCGTCCTTTGCCAAGCAAGATCCCCTTAAATTATTCAAGGAATATCCCGGCCGCTTCCCGCTGATCCACATGAAGGATATGGCCAAAACCGAAAAGCGCGAATTCGCCGAGGTAGGTATGGGTTCCATCGACTTTCAGCGCATTTTGGACGCGGGTAAAATTAGTGGATTGAAACACCTCTTTGTGGAGCAGGACGTCACGAAGCAACCGCCACTGGAAGCAATTGCGATTAGTTACGCCAATATCAAGAAAATGAATGTGTGAACAATAGTTGGCGGGAAAGTTTCAAATACATCCGCTGTTCTCCGACCGTGAGTTGGCGTTAAATTTTGCGATGTGATCAATTTTTCCCACCTTCGTTCAATCAATAAAATATACTATCACATGACACCGAGAGTCAACACCACGACCGATCATTACCGAAACCTCACCAAGCTGTTGGGCAAGGAATACGTCAAGGGCAAAGTGGAAAGCTCGTTCGACTTTTTACTCATCGCCACGCGGGGGGTCAATGCCAACGTCATCAAGAACTTCCGGGACGGCTTCAACCTGTCGCTGGAAACCACCGCCCGGATGCTGAATACTTCGGAACCCACGATTTACCGCTGGACCCGCGACAACCGAAATTTGGACCGCAACTTCACGGTAAAGCTCTTCGAGGTGGCCGATCTGTTTTTGTACGGAACCGAAGTGTTTGAAAGTCAGGAAAATTTCTTCAAATGGCTGAACCTTCCTAACGCCGCGCTGGGCGGCATGGAGCCGCAGTCTCTCATCGAAATTCCCGAGGGCATCTCCAAGGTAAAGGACATTCTGGGGCGAATCGAGTACGGCGTGTACAGCTAACGATGCGGGTGTACCGGATTACCAACACAAAATACGCGCACGACCTTTCGGGTACGGGCGCGGCACTATTCGGCGGACGCTGGAACCGGAAAGGAACACCCCTATTGTACACGGGAGAAAGCCGGGAAATCGCCTTGTTGGAAACAATCGTCCACACGCCGCCACTGCTGATTCCCTCGCTCGATCTTCTGATTCTGGAAATTCCAGACGATTCCGTCACGAAACTGACAGCCAAACAATTGCCTCTCAACTGGCAGGATTATCCGGCTCCGGCTATTCTGGCCCAACTCGGCGAAAAATGGGTACAGGATGGGAAAACAATCGCGCTGAAAGTACCGAGCTGCATCGTGCCTTCAGCCCACAACTATCTGCTCAATTGTCGACATCCCGAATATGGCCGGGTAAAGCTAATCGAGCGAAGTGCCTTTCGCTTCGACGGGCGACTCATCAAATAAATCCCTGAATTTTTCTCACAACGCCCCATCCTTGATATCCTCCACTACCGCCGGATCCAGCAGCGTGGACGTATCCCCCAGGTTCGACGTATCACCCTCGGCGATTTTACGCAAAATGCGGCGCATGATTTTGCCCGAACGGGTTTTGGGCAAGCCTTTCACGAACTGTACCTTATCGGGTCGGGCGATGGGGCCGATGACGCGGGTGACGGTCGCGCCGATGTCCTTACGCATCATTTCGGGTTCATCAGGCATATTCTCGGTGATAACGTAGGCGTAGATGCCTTGTCCCTTGATGTCGTGCGGATAGCCGACCACGGCCGACTCCACCACGCCGAGGTGCATATTGATAGCATTTTCGACTTCCGCCGTGCCGATGCGATGGCCCGAGACGTTGATAACGTCGTCCACGCGGCCCGTGATGCGGTAGAAGCCGTTCTCGTCGCGCAGACAACCGTCGCCCGTAAAGTACATACCGGGATAGGCCGAGAAGTAGGTCTTGCGGCAGCGCTCGTGGTCGCCCCAGGTGGTGCGCAACATACCGGGCCAGGGGAATTTGATGCAAAGGTTACCGCTTACACCGTTGCCCTCGATTATATTTCCGTTCTCATCCACTAATACGGGCTGCACACC
>JBBSKK010000342.1:0-4635 GCA_038256395.1 Cytophagales bacterium
CAAAGCCGCGCCGAGATGCACCATCGCGGCCAGCGAAATGCCCAAATGGCTGTTGGAATGCATCGAAAGGCCGCGCCCGAAAGTTTCGCAGATACCCGATAGCGTCATGGAGGCCCTTAGGCCGCCCCAAAAGTGGTGGTCGCTGAGGATGATGTCCTCGGCACCCAGTTCGATGCTGCGGGGAATTTCCTCGAAAGAAGTGGTACACATATTGGTAGCGAGTGGCACTTTGAGGGCTTTACGCACTGTCGCCATGTTTTCCTGTCCGCGCACGGGGTCTTCCAGATATTCCAAAACGCCTTCCATTTCCTTGCCGTATTCAATAGCGGTTTCGACTTTCCACAAAGCGTTGGGGTCGATGCGCAGCGGTACGTCCGGCCCGAAAGCTTCACGCAGGGCCAGAATGGCGTCCACTTCCTGCCGGGGTTCAAATACGCCACCTTTCAACTTTATAGATTGGAAGCCAAATTCCTGACACATAGCCTGTGCTTGCGCCACGATTTCTGTCGGATTCAGTGCGCTCGCTTGTCTAGCTGCGTCCCAGCCCTTGGCGTCGGGGTCGGTGCCAAAAGCCAGTTCACCGCCTGCCCCTTCGTATTTATAAAATAGATAAGCCGAAAACGGCACATGGTCGCGCATCCGGCCACCCAGCAAATCCACGACGGGGCGGTTCATGATTTTTCCGATAATATCCAGACAAGCCACTTCCACGGCGCTGAAAATATGCACCATTTTCCGCTGATCCCAGGGGGCCACGCCGCGCTCGGCGGCAGTATCCTGCCCAAAATGCCCGACCAGCGTTCGCCGGATGTCGTTGAGTTGGAACACGTCTTTCCCGATCAGCAGCTCCCGCGCCTCAGCCAAAGCAAGGTCTATCTCCCGCGTTCCCGGAATTTCGCTGATGCCCGAAATACCGTCGTCGGTCACGATTTCGATAATCGTGCGCAAGGCATAAGGCGCGTGCAAACCCGCCGCGTTTAATAACGGAGGGTCTGTGATGGCAATGGGAGTGATGACGACTTCTCTAATGGATAATCGACAGTTGACAGTTGACAATGAAAAATAGGTTTAAGTGAATAATCTTTCCCGCCCCGCGCCGGCGGCCCCGTCCTTTCCTCCCTTCTCCTTTCCACCTTTTAAGCCATATCTTCCGCTACCATCTGCAGCAACCCCTTGATGTAGCCGTAGCAAAACGCGAACGACTGGGCACTGGCTTCGTGGTCGGCGTGATGCGGGACGTGGTCGGGCATGACCATGCCGTCGAAGCCTACGTCGCGCAGGGCGCGGATGACCTGCACGAAATTCATATCCCCGTTGTCGGGATAAACTTCCTGAAAATTATTGAATCCGCCTTTGATGTTGCGCAGGTGGATGTTGAAAATCTGGTTGCGCTCGCCGAAGTACTTGATGATGGGCAGGATTTCGGTGCGCGGGTCTTTAAGGCCCTCGGCGATGGAGCCGATGCAGAAGTTGAAGCCGTGGTAAGGGCTTTTGGATAAATTTGCGAAGCGCTTCATACCCGCGAATACGTCGGGGCTGTTCCAGCGCATGACGCCCCGGTAGGCGGCGGGTATGGGCGGATCGGCAATGTGGTTGGCCATTTTGACCTTGTACTCGTCGGCTACGGGCAAAATGCGGTCAAGCATGTACTTGATCCGTTCAAAAACCTCATCGACGGTAACATCGCCACCCGTGGACTTGGGGTCGTTGCGTTTTAAGCCTTCCTCGTAGTTCCAGGTACTATATTCGGCATTACCCCGCTTAGGATCCTTGGTCTTTCCAGTGCGCAGGATGGGCAGGATCGTTGTGTTGTAGTTCAAGACCTTAATGCCCGTTTTAGCAGCAACCATAATCATTTGTTGCAGGTACTCGATCTCGCGGTCGCGCTCAGGACTTTTTCCGAGCATTACGTTAGGATACACCACGTTGTCGATACCTGCCGAAGTGAGCGGATAGTGGTAGGCGTCGAGGCTGATACCGTACTTCTCACAGGCGTCGCGCTTGGCGAGCGAATCTTCCAAATCCCAGCCCTTACCGGGAATAATCTTGGGCGAGCCGCCGTCGATATTGTACACGCCGCAGCGGCCCTTGAGTTCCAGGTTTTCCTTCGTTGTGCCGCCCGACTGACAGCCGACTTTCATCAGGACTTTTCTTGGCGGTACAGGTTTCGCCTGGGCTTGGCCCGGCTTGACGACCGATGCCCCCACGGAACCCGCCGCGAGGACTTTCATAAAATCTTTCCGTCTCATAATTGTAGAATTTAGGTTGAAATCAATTGGTTATTTTTCCAACAGCAGCACCAACGCGCTATGGTCCTTCTCACCGTGGCCTTGTTCGATGGCCGCTTTCATTTGTTCGGCCACCAAAGCGGAGCCTTTCAAATCCACGTCGTATTCTTCGCCCGCTTGCAGGGCGATACCCATGTCTTTCTTATGGAGTTTTATTTTAAAACCCGGCTGGAAATTGCGGTCGATGAGGCGCTGGCCGTGCAGGTCGAGGATGCGGCTTTGGGCGAAGCCGCCCAGCAGCGCCTCGCGCATTTTAGCCAAATCCACGCCCGCCTTGCTGGCTAAGGTGAAAGCTTCGCCCACCGCCTGAATCGTCAGACCGACGATCATTTGGTTGCAGGCCTTGGTGGTTTGGCCCGTGCCGGGTTCGCCCATGCGGACGATGTTCTTGCCCATCGCTTGGAAAATCGGCAACGCCCGCGCAAAAGCGGCCTCGCCACCGCCTACCATGATGGAAAGCGTGGCATTCTCCGCCCCGACTTGCCCGCCCGATACCGGGGCATCGAGGGCTTCCACGCCTTTTTCCTGCATCAGGCCGTACACTTTCGTCGCCACCGAAGGTGAGATCGTGGACATATCGATGAACAATGCGCCGGATTGAATGCCTTCCAGTACGCCGTCTTTTCCCGAAACCACTTCCTCCACCTCGGGCGAGTCGGGCAGCATGGTGATAACCACGTCCGATTTTTGCGCCAACCCTTTACTATTTGGATAGGCTTTGGCCCCCGCTTTCACCAGGGCGTCGGCGGCGTGGCTGCTTGCTAAAATCGAAACCGGGTAGCCCGCTTTTAACAAATTCAGGGCCATTGGTTTACCCATTATTCCCAGTCCGATGAATCCTATTTGTTCCATGTTTTTATTTTTTTGTAAAAATCAAAAAATGGTGCGCTGCTTGACCAGAAGCCTTGTCAGGCTGAGCGTACCGGGCTGGCGTTCCAGTCGAAGCCCGAAAGCCGATTGCCCCTCACACCAACGGAAACAGCTTTGCCCCAATCAAAATGACGATTAATCCGGTAATTCCCATCACTACCAGCAGAGGCGATATAGTTTTAAGCGCTTCTTTTTCAGTCAAATTACTCAATTTACAGACAATCCAAAAACCCGAGTCGTTCATCCACGGCACAATCTTGGAGCCACAGCCGATGGCCAGACCAAGATAAACCGGGTGAAATTCCAGATTTCCCTGCGTGGCCATGCCCGACAAAATGCCCGAAGCAGTGATGAGCGCCACCGTCGCCGAACCCTGCGCCGTGCGCACCACGGCGGCGATCAGGAACGCTAGCGGAATGAGGGCCATTTGGTAGCCAGCGGTCAGGTCTGCGATGCGGCTGCTAATGCCCGTTTGTTGTAGCATCCCGCCAAAGGCTCCCCCGGCGGCGGTGATCAGGATAATGCCACCACCGCTCAGCAAAGCTGCCTGCACGAAGGTCGAGAATTCGTCCTTGCTCGTTTTGCGCTGACTCGCCAGCACGAGCAAAGCCGCGAAACCGCCCGAAATCAGGGCGATGTTTTTATCGCCGAAAAATTCTATGACGGCCACAACCGCCGTAGCAAAGGCAGAATCTCCCCAGGGTGCGCCGTTTTTGGATAAAGCCCCAATCGCCGTATCGGCGCAAATGAAGCCCAGCGGAATCAGCACGGGCAGCAGCGACCAGCCCAGGGGCGGCAAGTCCTTATCCTCGCGGGCAGCGATGAGACGAATATCTTTCAGCGGCGCGTCGAGCGAGTCGCGGACTTCGATGGGCATTTTGTTATTTACCCACACGGAAAAAAAGTAGCCCGCCGTGATGGTGAATAGGCCGACGATGACGCCCGCGATCATCATCATCCCGATGGGAATGTGCATTTCGCCGATCAGGAAAAGCGGGCCGGGTGCGGGTGGCACCAGTGAGTTGGCCATCGCGGCCCCGGCCATGATGCACATCACCAGTAGCAAATAATTTTTGCCCAAACGCAACGCCATTGCCTTGACCAGCGGCATCATCAGGAAAATAACGGTGTCGAAAAAAACGGGAATGCCCAGGAAAAAGCTGCTGGTCAGAAAGGCAATGGGCGCTTTGCCGATGCCGGTCAATCGCAGGATGGAGCGGATAATGCGCTCGGCGGCGCCGCTTTCCAACAGGCATTTACCGATAATAGCCGCCATCGCGATCAGGATGCCGATTTTGGCGCAGGTGTTGCCGAATTCGGTAGCAATGCGCTCGCCGATGCCTTTTTGGGAAAGAGCGAGGGCCGCCGCCGGGGCGATGCCTTTGTCCAGAGCGTATTGCTCCACCGCCGCCGCCGGGGTCATGAACGCCACGACCAGTGCACCTAAAATGAGCGCTAGAAACGGGTGAAGTTTTAG
>JBBSKK010000343.1:0-4623 GCA_038256395.1 Cytophagales bacterium
CGTTGCCAGTCGTGTCAATGAATACTTTTGCTTTCCACGCCTCCCGGCCCGAGAAACTTTCGGTGGCGATGTAGTCAATCTTATTATCGTTGTTTTGGTAAGCGGCCGTCACACGCGTGTGTAACCGCACCTTTACGCCCGCCTCGCGGCACATTTCGTCGAGCGTCCATTTCATGAGTTCGGCGTCGTACTTGGTCGGGTCATACTGTCCATCGGCAGCATTCAGGCGGTCAAGTAGTTCTTTCATGATGCCCGTTTTGGCCTTGGAGTCGATGATATTGCTTAGTAGACTGGCCGTCCAAACGCCGCCCAGGCAGCCGTGCAGTTCGATCAGCGTCGTTTTGGCACCACCCCGGGCCGCGCTTATAGCCGCACCGATGCCCGCCGGGCCGCCCCCGCACACGATCACATCGGTGTCCTGAATGACGGTCAGGTTGCGGCTGGGTTCGCTGACTTCGCCGGTTTTGGCATAAGCCCGGGTACTTTCTCCAATCCAAGGCGTTAGGGAGGTGAAGGCACTGGCTTTAAGAAATTTTCTGCGATCTAACATAAGGCATTTATTTTGAGTTTTGAGAATAAAGCGCGTTCAGAAATCCGCCCCGCGTATAGGCTTTGGATGAAAAAAGCTGCCTGGCGGAACCCTGCTCATTTCTGGGAAGTTTGGCTATCCATTTTTCGGCCAGCGACTGGTCGAGAACCATTTCCGGTTGGACATCGTGGTAAAGCATCGGCCCGCTGTATTGTAGTTTCAGGATGGGAACCGGGCGAAGACTTACTTCATCTGGTGAATAAATATCGTGTAAAAAGCCTTTGGCACCAAAGTACTGAACCGCTTCAAAATAGGGCGAATCGGCTTCGACATCGCTGACGTAGATGAGTTTCCCATCCTTCTTGAGAAGCAAAGCCTGCAACTCAGCCACATTTACTTTGGGGGCAGGTACTTTGTTTTTTAAACTTAAATGCGCCGCCAATCCCGCCGCCTGCCCCAGCGCCGACCAGGTGGGTTCGAGCCGAATGCCGCAGAAACCGACGTGACTCGACGAAACGGCCACCGGAACCAATAGATTGTCAAATCCTCTGGGCAGCATCACGCCGTAGGGAATCTGGAAAGGCTGCGGCGATGCGTTGAAATCGCCCTCCGTCATGTCGGGATAAAGGGGGCCGGGCGGCGCGACGCCATGGCAGTTGAGGGCGTAGTCGCTGATGGCGACGGCATCGGGTTCGAGGCGGCTGCGAATGGAGCCGGGAGCGAGGTCAGGGCTATTTTCGGTAAAGACTACATCACCCATCACCCGCCGGGCTTCGCGGATGTAAAGACGGTAAGGGAAGTTTTCGTTGTCGGTGAACTCATCCTTAGCTAAGCCCCACTCCCGCGCCTCCTGTCGGGCGGATAGCGGAATGCTTTCGTCGTTTTGCAGAAAATATATCATCCCCAGAATGTGTTCCTTGTGTTCCTGAATTATTTTGGCCCGCACCTCCGGGCTACCATCGGGATAGGCATAGTTCTGTCCCAGCGACGACATCCTGACGGGCGCATTCTTGATGTCGTTGATGTCGGCCTTGCGGTTGACGAGTGGCTGCACCCGCAGGATGCCTTCCCGGCTTTGGGTAAATATTTCTTTTACTTTTCCGCTGGCGAAAACTTCGGCGATGGGCAGAAATTCCTCGCGGTTATAGTTGGCGGGCTTCTCAATCATCCGGCGGTTAGCGGCCGAGTCGGTCATGATTAGCCGGAAGTTGTAGGCTTGCACTTTCGCGTCGCCCTCGCCCGTGCTGCCCGTGACGATCTGGCCATTTTTGGTAAAGATATGGCCCGCGTGAATTTCACAAAACTCTTCCCGTGACTCTCGTCCGATGCGATATTCCGCTCCGGCGGCAACGGCCAAATCGCCCTCGTAGGTGGCGTCGATGAATACTTTGCCTGACATCGTTACGGATTTTCGGGTAGGCAGATCAACGAAAGTAGCAGAAGCCAAGGTAGAACGACCCGCTTGGTTTTTCTGAACGGTGGCTTTGGTCAAGCGATGCTGCGTGAAGACCCGAATTGTAGACTGCTCCGCCAGCATTTGCTTGAAGATCATCAGTGTTACCTGCGGCTCGGCGTTGACTCCGGAATAGCTATCGGCTACCTGTTTAGAATTAAGTCCGTACTTTTTTTTGTAATAGTCCAGCACCCGAAAACGGTACTCGTTAAAGGTACCGCTTAGCGATTCCAGCGAACGGAAGTCGGTGAACGACAGCCCGCCCGTCATCAAGCCGCCGATGTGTGGATACTCTTCCACCAACGCCACGCTATGCCCCTCGCGGGCGGCGTTGAGGGCGGCGAAAATCCCGGCCGGTGTGGCTCCGTAGATAACGATATCGTAGTTGGGGGCCTGGGCATTGGCCCATGATAGCCAAAATAAATGTATCCCCAAAAGGACTATTTTTTTATACGTTTGGGGAAACAGACATCTTTTCATAACAGTAAAAGGTTATTATAAACTTGGTTTTTATGATTTTACACCGACGGTATCCCTGCTTCCAGAATATCCTGGACCTCCTGCCGCTACGTATCCGTCGCTCCGACCAGTAGCATCCTGACTTATCCAGAATGAATAAAAGGAGCCATTCGTCAGCTCAAAATGCAAACGCACCGGTTGCTCTTGTAGTACGGATAAATCCGCCCCCCCCTTCCATTGCATTAAGGCTAGTGTGCTGTCTCCGGTAAAGGGCAAACTATTTTCTAATGTAAATGGAAATAATGGCTTTCCTGAAAGCCCCTGTACCTCGGCTCGAAGCGTGCCTTGAGGTACTAAGGCATTGATGAAAAGGTGTTTTCCAGTAAACTTCAACGGGCGAGTGGTGAGTGTGCCATCAGTGGATCCAGCGTCCAAAGAAGCAAAACCGTCCCGACGAAGAAAAGCCAATCCAATGCTTGCGCCATTGTAGCTTCCTCTCGTGCCGTCGGCTGCAATCCCCGAGAATCCTGTATAGGGAAAAACGAGCTGGTCTCCCATTATAGAAAATACTCCAGTGATAGAGTGTGCATATCCACGGTCCCAGGTGCCTTCTGTTCGTTCGGCCGAAATGAATCCCCGGCGGTCGGGACGGTGCCAGTGGAAGCCGTCCCGGCTAAAACCTAGTTCCAGGTCGGTGAGTTTGGGAAACTTACCCGCATCGCACACGGCGTTCTGTGGACCCCGAAGAATCTGGTGCATCCCCACCAAGATACTCTCGTATGCCACGGCGTTGAGACTGTAGAGCTGAGGCTTATCCCCCGCCCCAGGGTAACTACCAGTCGGCTCGGGCCGGTCTAGCTTATCAGTGTTGGTCCAGTATACGGCTTTGGACCAGTCGGCGCCTGCCAGAAAATTCGAATTCTCGCAGTAATATCGGCAACGGCCCCGTGGCCCGTCGGATACCCGAATGCTAGACACCCATACCTTTCTGAATGGGTTGTAAAAAAAAGAACAGTAATCACCATACTTACCAGTAGGATGGGCTTTTGACCAATTCCTGCCATCGGACACGTGCATGGTATGGGTGGTATGGGGAGGCCTTTGGTCAGCAGGCACATGCATCCAACAGGTGAGGTATTTGATCCGTTCCTCGGGGTTGGTTGCTTCCAAGTCCAGCCAGATGCTGTTATCCGATCCGGCTGTAATGAGTTTTTCTCCAGAATAGGCTGGCCCTCTGGGCAGGAGCAGATTACCTCCAGCAAGGCCCAACTCCGGGCGTTCCCAGTGGATCAAGTCTTGACTGGTTGCCATCGCCAATCCTCCCAGCCACCCGGCTCTATAAAACATTTTGAAAGAGCCTACTTCCCAATCAAAAAAAAATCCTCCATGGCCTGAATAAACAACAGAACGTTTACCATCAACCCCTCCTACCTCCTCAGCACTTTGCGGCCTTAAAATCGGGTTGCCCTCATATTTTTTTGCCTGGTGGAATCTACGCATCAGGGTAGTTTTTTCCACCAAAAAATCATCGACAAACAACTGCCTACCAACATCGATGGGAATTACAGCAGGTGGGCTACTCAGGTAAGGAAGGGGCATTGGCTCCTCTGATTCCGGGGAAAAATGTTTCGGGGGCCACTCTCGGGGGAGAACAATGCCGTTATATAGGGTATCACCTTTTCCTTTTTCTTTCCAGCTACTTTGAAACATTGAAAAATTTGAAGAGGAAGAAAAAGCGGGGGAGACAAAAATGCTTTTGGCTGTGTTTTGGAGAAATAAGCGTCTTTTCATGAAATAATAAGTTTTGGTGAAATCCGTAGAGAAGCTTTTCTTTCAACCCATAGCAGATGCCAATATTTACTCGTCTCATCGCAGACGTATTACCACAACACAGATAGCTTTGCGCATTCAATTATCCTACGCTCCATCCCACTTCCTGCCACGGCAACTCCTGCGGCAGAATTCCTTTCAAAGCCGACATGGCCGCAACTCGCCCGGCAGCTTGCCCCATCGCCACGGCATTCCCCGTGACCCGGTAGCTGGAATGCGCGATGAAATCGCCGCTGATGCAGCGCCCAGCCATCATGAGTCCGTCAATGTCTTTGGCAATCAGGGCACGGATGGGAATATCGTAGGGTTGCATTTGAATCCCTCGATTATAGGAGGTTTTTTTCTCATCGTC
>JBBSKK010000344.1:0-4615 GCA_038256395.1 Cytophagales bacterium
GATGGGTATTGCGTCACCAAATGCCCACGACATCATGTCGATGCTATGCACCGCCTGCTCCACAATGTGGTCGCCGGCCAGCCAGGTGTAGTAAGTCCAGTTGCGGAGGACGTACTCCATGTCAGTCCAGCCCGGTTGGCGGGGAAACGACCAAAGGTTTTCGGTGTTGTAGGTGTTGTAAATCGCCATGACATCGCCGATGGCTCCGTCGTTGATTTTGTCAAAAGCCGCCCGCTTGGGTTCGTGAAAACGCCAGCACAGGCCAGATACGAGCGAGAGGTTTTTCTCTTTGGCCAGCTTGGCCGCTTCCATGACTTTTTTCAGGCCGGGCGTGTCCACCGCCACGGGTTTTTCGCAGAATACGTGCTTGCCCGCTTTGATAGCCGCCATCAGGTGTTCGGGCCGGAAGTGCGGCGGGGTGGTCAGGATCACGACGTCCACGCCGGAGTCGATCACTTTCTGGAAAGCATCGAAACCGACGAATTTATGACCCTCATCGACTTTTACTTTGTCGCCCACGGCTTTGGTAAGGGCTTCCAGCGATGAGTCGAGTCGGTCGCGGAAAATATCGCCCATCGCGAAAAGTACCGCGTTGGGGTCGGCGTTCACGGCCTGCTTGGCCGCACCCGAGCCGCGGCCGCCGCAGCCAATCAGGCCCACTTTCAGGGTTTCGCTGTTGACGCCCGCAAAAGCGCGATTAGGGATAATGATGGAAGGGAACGTGCTGCCCGCCAGGGCCACGCCCGCCAGTTTCAGGATGTCTCTGCGTGAAGTACTCATGGTTATGATTTTAAGTTAAACGAAAAGTTGGTTCTGTAAGGGAAAAGGGAGGAAAGGAGGAGGGTGGAAAGGAAAGCTGGCGCAAGCTGCACGGGCAGCCCCGTCCTTTTATCCTTTCCTCCCTCCTCCTTTTCTCCTGCAAAAAGCCCGATTTATTAAAGTTTTTTCAAATATAGCACAAAAACATCCGTCCTGTACCCTTGTTACGTTAGTTCTCTACGCGTACTTTCTTTTACGCCTATCATGAAAAGCAATTCGTTGGCGTATTCTCCTATTCTCCTTATCCTCATTTTGCAACTGTGGGCCATTCGGGCTGTGGGTCAGTGCGCCGCTCTGGCGACGGGTGAATACAAAACGGGGGCAATTTCGGCCACGTTGAGCGGTTGTCTCCCGCTCAACGTAACGGTACATAACGACCTGCCCGGCGCTACCAACACCCGCCACCTGTTCGACTACCGGGGTGGGGTGGTCAATCCCGACAGCCTGACGCCAGACAGCATCCGCGTATATCATAAGCCGGGCTACTACACCATCGTACAGTTTTCGGAAAAAGCCGGGCAAAAGTACCTGGCTTGCACCACTGTTCAGGTAACGGATACGCTGGCCCCGATAGTACGGGCCATTCCCTGCGCCAACGGCGGCGTGCAATTGGTGTTCGATCCCAAGCAGCCTACGCCTACCCAACCTACCAGGTGGACTGGGGCGATACCGAAATCAAGGGTTATCCGGGGTTTGGCAGGAAAATTACTTACAAATATGCCGCGCCCAAAACGTACAACATCCGGGTGCGGGGCGTCCATACGCCGGGCCAATGCCGGGGAACGGTCACGCGGCTCACCTTTGTGGTACCCGAAAATCTGACGCCTCCCGCCATCACCGAGGCGCGAATGAAGGACGAAACCAGGCTGGATTTGCAGGTTCGGGACTCGCTGGCTACCGAACTTATTTTGCAAAAGGGAAACGTGGGCGGCGTTTTTGAGCCAAACGGCCAAAAACTGGGCGAGAAGCAAAAATCTGTGAATACCGCCCTGGAATTGCCGGATAAAATCTGCTTTCGGCTGCAACCCGCCGATTCTTGCCTGGCCGAACTGCGTTCACGACCCGTCTGCGCGTCAGGCTTCGAAGCCGCCGGAACCAGGGACGAAAACACGATTTCCTGGAAAATAGACTATCGCCCGTCGGGAATTAAAGCAATCATCCAAAAAGATGGTACCGACTGGAAGGATGTGACGGCTATGGGTGCTTCCGGCTCCGCAGCAGATCGGGAATTTGTTTGTGGTAAGGAAGTCTGCTATCAGCTCGTGGTCAGCTACGAGGGTTTTACTTTTTATTCATTGAAAAAATGCCTGACCGTGCCGCCGGACGAATGCGAGGCTCATCCGCCTTTCTATTTGTCGAACGCTTTTTCGCCCAATGGCGACGGTGTAAACGATGTGCTGGAAGTGAAAGGTGTGATTTCGTCCGAGTTTGAAATGCGCATTTATAACGGTTGGGGCGAAGTCATTTTCCAAACCGACGATGCCGCCAAATCCTGGGACGGAAAGATAAAAGGGCAACTCGTCCCCGTCGGCACCTACGCCTACGCGGTGCGTTACCTGGATCGTAGCGGCAAATACCTCACTCAGCGGGGCGTCATTCATCTCATACGCTGACAAATCGTTGGCCTCACGAGCTATCTAATGCAGACTCTTACCGTATTCCAGTAGTTTTTTCAAATCTGCTTTGTCGCTAAACTGTACATCATTGGTTTTGAGATAGTCGCCAATTTCATTTTTGTGTTTGGCGTAAAGTTTCTGCACGCTCTTCTTATTGGCGGGATACGTCAGCCCGTTTTCATCCAACAGAAAGAGGCTTTCGCGCCGGGAATACATCACGTCGCCCTTCATGCTCAGCCGGGCCATGGAGCCGTTGTCGGTGGGCAGGTTATTGACCGACTTGATCGACGACACGCCCGAAGACTGCCCGTAGCCGCCCTCCTTGTCCACGTTGCCTACCTGTAGCGACTGCGCGGCCGCAAGTTGCACGGTCCCGTAGTCGCCCAGTATTTTCATGAAACCTGCCTTCTGGTCGTGAACAAACTTGTCGTCATTAACCGTAATGTGCCGAATTGTGTACTCCTGAGCCAGGGCGAGCGTGTCCAGTCGTGGCGGGTTGAGAAACTGCATCTCGCGCTGTAGGAGATTGAAGTTGAGTTTTGCCGAAACCGTGCGACCGTCACGGTACAACACAGTTCCGGTCAAGAATTGTGGGTATGTGTACTTGTCACCGACCGCGAGTTGCTGGCCCGACTTGACGCGGACAGTTTCGCTGGTTTGGGCAAAAGCAGGCAGGCTAGCGAGCCAGATAACTGCGGAAGTCAAGATCACTTTTTTCATGGTCGATAGCTGAGTTGTCGGCGGATAATGAGAAGTTTGCCTTTTGAATAAAATACAAACTCTACTCCGATCTACTTTGGTTTCGGGGTACATTTTTGAATACAAATAGGCATGAGAAAACGCTCGATGGAAGAAATGAACCGCCTGTCGGTGGAAAAATTCCAAGACTCCGAGAAATTCCCTTACGTCGTCATTCTGGAAAATATTCGCAGCCTGAACAACGTCGGTTCGTTTTTCCGCACCGCTGACGCCTTCCGGGCCGAAAAAATTTATTTGGGCGGCTATACGCCCGCCCCGCCCCACCGCGAAATCACCAAAAGTGCCATCGGCGCGGAATTGTCCGTAAATTGGGAGCAGGCGGACGATATGACCAAACTGGTTATGGAACTCAGAAGCGAAGGCTACAAGATAGTTGCCATCGAACAAGCCCACGACAGTGTTTTTCTACAAGATTTTAGGCCCGAAAAAAATGACAAATATGCCTTCATATTCGGTAACGAGGTGTCGGGCGTCAGCGAGGAAGTAATGGCGATCGTGGACCTCTGCGTGGAAATCCCGCAGTTTGGCACCAAGCACTCGTTCAATGTGGCCGTGTCGGCGGGAATCGTCCTTTGGCAGTTTGTCGAGAAAAACTTAACATAAATTTAACACGATAATTTTGTTCTTCCGAAAAAAATCGTAGGTATTTGTAGATTTTTTAATTTAAAAGGTTCTGCCCGTGCCGCAGCCCATTTCCCCAAAACTCCATCATGAAAGAAAAAACCGAAAAACTTACCGCCGAAATTGCCCAAACGCTGGAAGCGAAACTGGACGAGTTGACCACTGACTCTAAGAAGTTAAAGAAATCAGTCGGGAAAACGGCGGAGAAACTAGCGAAGCAAATAAGCAAACTGATCGACAAGCAGGATAAGAAGGCAGAAAAGGACGCGAAGAAGTTGGAAAAAGCCGCCAAGAAGACTGAAAAGAAAACCAATAAAAAGACGGACAAACCTAAAAAGCCCAAAGGCAAAAAGGCAAAGGCCGGCTCAGCTAATGCCAAGGGCGCGGCGGACAAGGAAACCAGCAAAGCCCGCAAGCTGGAACTCGACTCTCAAACTTCCGCCCGCGAAGCCTCCGGCCACGCCACCGAAACCATGCAGGAAGCCCTGGAAAATACCATCGCCAATTCGGTAGAGCCCGAAGTCAAGGCCATGCTCGAAAGCAAACCCGCTCCCAAGCCCAAAACCACCACGAAGAAGCCCGCTCGAGCCACCAAGCCCAAAACAGCAACGGGCGGTACCCGCAAGCGGGTTATGGGCCGCGCCCCTAAAAGCCCGGCCAACAAGCCCGTCGATCCAAAAACCGAAGCCGACGAATCGTAACGAAACTGCTTGTTTGGCTTGGTTTTTAGACAAAAACCGTAAAAACAAAGCAGAAAAGCCTTTTTGTGGAAGTTCCTAAGAAGGCTTTTCTACTTTAAA
>JBBSKK010000345.1:0-4607 GCA_038256395.1 Cytophagales bacterium
GAAATAGTCCTTAAAAAACAAAAACGGAGAGATTCCCCGTCTCTTTTTGAACTAATCAACTCACTCTTTCCAAAAATGACACTACGCAAAGCGGTACTCGTCTTCACCTTAGCAATTATTTGCGGCTCCGCTTCGGAAGCCCAGAAAACCGTCGTCGCAATCGAAGAGAACCAGTTCTATATCAACGGCAAACCGACTTACGAGGGCCGTTCCTGGCAGGGAAACAAAATCGAGGGGTTGTTGATGAACTCCCGCATGGTGCAGGGGATTTTCGATAACCTGAGCGCGGCGAGTGCCGATACGTTTGCCTATCCTGACACCAAAAAATGGGATGCCGAACGGAATACGGACGAGTTTGTGGCCGCCATGCCGCGCTGGAAGAGTTACGGCTTGAATGCCATCACCGTCAATATGCAGGGCGGAAGTCCGTTTGGTTACGGAAACTTCGATTTTCAGAATCCCGGCTATAATCCCGATGGCACGCTGCATACAGGTTATATGCGGCGGCTGGATCGGATTCTGCGCCGGGCCGACGATTTGGGCATGGTCGTGATCCTGGGTCTGTTTTATTTCGGCCAAGACCAGCGCCTGCAAGACGAAGCGGCCATCGTCAACGCCACAAAAAACATCACGAATTGGCTTTTCGATAAAGGCTACCGAAATGTGCTGATCGAGATCAACAACGAGACTCTGGGCCAAATCAAACAGTATGACCACAAGATTTTGCTTTACCAGCGGGTTCACGAACTTATCGAGCTGGTGAAGTCCATCGAGCGGAAAGGCTACCGCTATCTGGTCAGCACCAGTTTTCCGGCCATGATTGTCCCGACCCAAAACGTGCTGGATGCCGCCGATTTCGTGCTTTTTCACGCCAATGCCCTGCGCGACACCCAAAAGTACGTGGCACACATCGCCAAGGTAAAAGCGGCAGTCGGGAGCCGGCTAATGCCCATCGTAATCAACGAGGATGACAACTTCGACTTTGCCAGCGATTCCAGCCATCTGGCTATTGCTCTGAAAAACTACATTTCGTGGGGCTATTTCGATTATCGGAAGAAAGGTGTTACGGATTTGAAAGAAGGCTACCAAAGTATCCCGGTCGATTGGGGCATTAGCTCGATAGACAAGAAAGCTTTTTTCAAAAAAGTAAAAGAAGTGACGGGTACAAAGTAAAGCAGGTAGCTGCCGAATCGTTTTTGCTTTTAGTCCCAAATCATTCCCCCCTCCGCAATGCCAAAACGTTACTGGGTCGTCGTCGGCACCTTCCTGCTGGCTATGTTACTCTACGTGGATCGAATCCTGATTTCAGTCGCCAAGCCGGAAGTCTCCGCGTCGTTGTCGCTCACCGACAAGCAAATGGGTTGGGTACTGTCCATCTTTTCGCTGGGCTACGCGCTTTTTCAAGTACCCTCAGGAATGCTGGCCGACCGCATTGGCCCCCGCAAAACCCTGGCTCTCATCGTCAGCTTTTGGTCAGCGTTCACCTTTTTTACCGGGCTGGCGTGGAACTTCGTCAGTATGCTTTTTATCCGATTTTTTTTTGGCGTAGGGGAGGCGGGGGCGTATCCGACCATCAACCGCGCCGTGTTTTCCTGGATTCCCGTCCGGGAGCGGGGCATGGTAAATGGTATCAACTTCTCGGCGGGGCGCATCGGGGCAGCACTCGCGCTGCCGGGCGTGGCCTGGCTCATTGCGGCCATTGGCTGGCAGTGGAGCTTTGCCACTTTGGGGGTCGTTGGCTTTGGTTGGGCGATTATTTGGTACTTCAATTTTCGGGACGAACCCGAACAACTATCTTCCATTTCAGCGGAAGAGCGGGCCTTCATCCTCACGCATCGGCAGGCGCAGGAAGGTATTGTTGGACAAAAGATTTCCATCGGCAAAATGCTCAGCGACCGCAATGTACTTTTGCTCATGGTGCAGTATTTTTCCAGCAACTTCACCTTCTTTTTTTGCCTGACCTGGCTTTTTCCGCACCTCATGGCCCGCTTCCAACTGCAACCCGTCGAAGCGGCATTTTACAGTTCGCTGCCGTTGGTTTTTGGGGCGGTGGGCAATATTCTGGCGGGTGGTT
This sequence comes from Cytophagales bacterium, assembly GCA_038256395.1. GTDB lineage: Bacteria > Bacteroidota > Bacteroidia > Cytophagales > Spirosomataceae > Persicitalea. Next base: position 2,075 of record JBBSKK010000345.1, read on the forward strand.
TGGTCGATGGCCTGTACCGTCACGGCTACCTAGGTTCGTCCCGCACTATCACTGCCGGACTGGGATTTTTCCTGGCGGCCATTGGCTTGTTTTTGAGCATCGGCAGCGAAACCGTCGGCGGGGCTACCTTTTTCCTGGCCGTAGCGGTGCTGGGGGCCGACATGACACTGAGTCCATCCTGGGCGGCCTGCTCCGACATCGGCGGAATTTTTTCGGGTACTGTGTCGGGCGCCATGAATATGTTCGGTAATTTGGGCGCGTTTTTCACGGCCCTCTCTTTTCCCTACCTACAAGCCTGGTTCGGCTCCGACGAACCCTTTTTCTACATCGGTGTAGCCTTAAACCTGCTGGGCATCCTCTGCTGGCTAGGCATAAAACCCGAGCAGAAGTTGAGTCCGACCAATACCTGATGTCAGTCCCCCAAGCAAAATCTCATCATTCATCATTCATCATTCAAAATATGCTTTCTTACAAAATAGCCGTCATAAACGGCGATGGTATCGGCCACGAAATTGTCCCTATGGGCGTCGAAGTACTCCAAGCTGCCGCCGAAAAATTTGGCTTTACCCTCGAAACGACCGAGTACGCCTACGGCGCTGGCTACTACCTCGAACACGGCGACTTCATGGCCGAAAATGGCCTGGAAGAACTGAAAAATTTCGACGGCATCCTCTTCGGCGCCGTGGGCTTACCCGCCGTGGACGACACGCTGCCATTTAAGCTTTTTACCAACAAAGTCCGCACGGCTTTCAAACAGTACGTCAACTACCGCCCAGTCAAACTACTCGACGGCATCGACAGCCCGCTCCGCACCAAGACGCAAAAGGATATTGATTTTGTGGTAGTTAGGGAAAATAACGAAGGCGAGTTCGTGCAGAACGGCCGCCAGATGTACCCCGACGAAGCCTATGGTTTTGCCACTGACACCAGCTTATTTACTCGTCCCGGCATCGAGCGCATTGCCCACTACGCCTTCCAACTGGCCCAAAAGCGGCGCAAGAAGGTCACCAACGTGACCAAGTCCAACACCATGATTAACACGCTGGCCTACTGGGATCGCGTGATCGCCGAAGTGGCCGAGCAGTACCCCGACGTGCAGTACGGCAAGATGTACATCGACGCTGCCACGGCCAATTTCGTCCTCCGTCCCGAGCTTTTCGATGTCGTGCTGACGACCAATATGCTGGGCGACATCCTCTCCGACCTGGGTGGGGCCATCATGGGCAGCCTGGGTTTCGGACCAAGCGGCAACATCAACCCTGAGAAGACTTTTCCTTCGATGTTCGAACCTATTCACGGGTCGGCCCCCGATATTGCGGGTAAGGGCATCGCCAATCCCATCGGGCAAATCTGGTCGGGGGCGATCATGCTGGAACACATCGGCGAAACCGCCGCCTCCGAAGCCATCGTGAAAGCCATCAACGCCACCACCGCGCAGGGCATCCTGACGGGCGACGCGGGCGGAAAATATACCACGAGCGAAGTGGCTCAGGCCATTATCAAGAATTTGAAGGGTTGAATTTACCATGAAAATAATCGACCTCACGCTGCCCTATTCTGAAGCAATTTCCGGTTACAGTTCCGCCCCAGCCAAGACGCTGGAACGCGACGGCTGGAACGCCAGCACCTTACAGATTTATTCCCACGCGGGTACCCACATGGACGCGCCGCTGCATTTTGGGGTGAGCGATTTTTCCATTGACCAGTTTGATGTACAAGACTTTGTGGCGGAGAAAGCCTGGGTCGTAGATATTTCCGGTTGTGCGGACAAATACCTGATTACCGTGGAAGATTTGGCCGAAGTTGCTCCCCATTTTCAGCGGGGCAACAGCCTTTTGCTCAAAACCAATTGGCACAAAAAGCTAGGTACCGATGCCTACCGGAATGCGCTGCCCCGAATCAGCGAAGAACTAGCCGTTTGGTGCGTCGAAAATCAGGTCAAAATCCTGGGTGTGGAGGCGCCTTCGGTCGCCGATGTTAACGATATGGAGGAGGTTACACTGATTCACAAAATTTTGTTGGGCAAAGTTATTATCGTCGAAGGACTTTGCAATTTGGATAAAATCACCCGGCACTCGGTAAAACTCATTGCACTGCCGCTAAAAATAAAGGGCGGCGACGGGGCGCCCTGCCGGGTAATCGCCATCGAAGAATGAGTAGCTACAAACCCATTATCGTATTAGACGACGACCCCACAGGTACCCAAACTGTTCACAGCATACCCGTGCTGACTGAGTGGAGCGAGGCAGTACTGAAAAAGGAATTTTCGCGAAAAACGCCGCTGTTCTACATCCTGACTAACTCGCGCGCACTACACGCCGAGGAGGCCGACCAACTGGCCAGGGAAATTGGCCAAACCATTAGGAGATTGACCCAGGACTGCTGGCTCATCAGCCGCAGCGACTCCACCTTGCGGGGGCATTTTCCGAACGAAGTAGAAGCGCTGGCGGACGGGCTGGGCTGGGGCGATGACTACCTGACGGTTTTGCTACCCGCCTTTTTTGCGGGAAATCGTTTTACCAAAAACGACATC